>JAITMN010000257.1 GCA_031277355.1 Nevskiaceae bacterium
TTCATCCCGCCGAACGGCGCGCGCAGGTCAAGGCGCGTGGCGCCGTGATCGTTCACCCACACATAGCCGCACACCAGTTGACCGCCCACGCGATTGGCTGCCGCCGCATCGGTGGTCCACACTGAACCGGCAAGACCCGCCCAGGTGTCATTGGCCATGCGGATGGCTTCGTCTTCGGTATCAAACGCAATTACCGGAATCACCGGCCCGAACTGCTCTTCGGTGACGACGCGCAGTTTCAGATCGGGGTTCACGACAATGGCCGGGCGCACGAAGTTGCCGCCCTTCATGTCGCCGCCGGGCAGTTCGCCGAATTCCAGCACCTTCGCGCCGGCATCCTTGGCTTCCTGAATCAGCGTATCGACGAACTTCTTTTGCATCGGCGAGTGCAGTGGGCCCATCGTGGTGTCTTTATCAAGGCCATAGCCCAGCTTCACTTTCTCCAGCCGCGCCGACAGACCCTTCACCACTTCATCCATCCGCGAGCGATGCACGAACACGCGCTTGGCGTTCATGCAGATTTGGCCGGTGGTGTCGTAGATCGCCGCGAACAGGCGATCAAGGTGCGTGTCGTCGATCGGCGCATCCTGCAACAGAATCGCCGCGTCGTTGCCGCCCAGTTCCAGCGTCACGCGCGTGAGGCTCGCCGAGGCCAGTTCCATGATCTTCTTGCCGCCGCCAACCGAGCCGGTGAAGCACACCTTGGCCACGTCGGGGTTGCGCACCAGCGCGCCCATGTTTGCATCCGGGCCGGTGATGACATTCAGCACGCCCGGCGGCAATTGCTCGGCGATGCGCTGGATCACGCGGGCGGTGGCCAGCGGCGCGGTCAGCGGCGGCTTCACGATGGCGGTGTTGCCGGCCAGCAGCGCATGCGGCAGCGCCGCGCCGAGAATGGCAATGGGCCAGTTGAACGGCACGATTACCGTGACCACGCCCAGCGGCTGATAGGCCACCGTGGTTTCCACCGGGATCGCGCCCGGAATCGGCGGCAGCACCTTGGCGCTGTTCACCTCATCGGCGTGCGCGAGCGCCAGTTTCCAGCGCAGTTCCAGCACCAGCGAGTCCACCCAGGCCTCAAAGCGCACCTTGCCGTTTTCCTGCGAAAGAATTGCGGCGTCGGCGTCGCGGTTCGTGTCGATGCCTTTGAGCGCGGCCAGCATCTTTTCGGCGCGCTGCTGCGGCGTGAGCGCAGCCCAGGCCGGATACGCGGCCTTCGCAGCGGCCACGGCGTCGGCGGCGTCCTGCGCGGTGGCCGAGGCAGCATGGCCCACGATGAGATCCGGCTTGCCGGGGTCGGCAATCGCCATCTGCTCCTTGGTGTGGCGCTCCTTGCCTCCGATGTACAGGGCGGTGGCGACGGTATCGGGCAATTGCGAGGCGGGAGTGGCCATTCTTGTTTCCCTCTGTGAGATTTTTGGACGGGCTTTCGTACCCAAGAGCCGATCAGTTTAACCGCCTGCGCCGGTCAATGGATCAGCCGCAAATGGGATCCCAAATTGACTTATTGGATCCCATAGCAGATGATACCGCCCCAATGAGCACGCAACTGAGCCAGGCCACGGTCCGCATCCGCGAGATGATTCTGCGCGGCGATCTGGCCCCCGGTTCGCGTCTGGCCGAAGCGCCGCTGGCCGATCTGCTGGGCATGTCGCGCACGCCGGTGCGTCAGGCGTTGCCGCTGTTGGCGCAGGAAGGTCTGCTCACCGAGCACGGCGCGCGGGGCTATGCGGTGCGCGCCTTCACGCCGGTGGATATCAGCGACGCGATCGATGTTCGCTCGGTGCTCGAAGGGCTGGCCGCGCGCCGCGTTGCCGAAGCCGGTGCGCCCAAGTCGCTGCTGCGCACGCTGCGCGCCTGTCTTGATGATGGCGACATGCTGCTGGCCAAGCGCCATGTGAACGAGCACGACGAAGCCGCGTATGTGGAGATGAACACGCGCTTTCACAGCGCGATCACGCAGGCCGCGGGCAGCACGCTGCTGAGCGATACGCTGGAACGCAACAGCCGCGTGCCCTTCGGCGGTCCGCAGGCGCTGGCGTTCAACAAGAACAATCTGGAACAGATGTACGACCTGCTCCACTACGCGCATCGTCAGCACCACGGCATTGTCGAGGCCATCGAACGCGGTCAGAGCGGCCGCGCCGAATCGCTGATGCGCGAACACGCCAACGCCGTGAAGCAGAGCGTTGATCTGGCCGGCGTGCCCGTGACGGCCAGTGCGCTGACGGCCTAGAGGTTGTCGAAGATTTTTCAGTCACCCCGTTTACATGCAAACGAACCGTTCATTTCTGGAGAAATCATGAAGATCAAGAATCTCGAAGAACGCATGAAGGCCGCCGGCGGCGCAATCAAGATGTTGCGCGACTCGCAGACGGGTCCGAACCCGTATCCGGTGGTCAAGCCCGAGTACAGCAACTGGCGCGATGAGCAGTGGGCGTGGCAGAACACGGCCGTGATCTTCAATCAGTCGTATCACATGACCGATCTTTATGTATCGGGTCCCGATGCGTTTGATCTGCTGAACTACCTCACCATCAACTCCTTCGCCGGTTTCGTTCCGGGCAAGGCCAAGCAGTATGTGCCGGTGACCTGGGGCGGCCATGTGATCGGCGACGTGATCCTGTGTTATCTGGCCAAGGGCAAGTTCAACCTGATCGGCCGCCCGCCGGTGGCGAACTGGGTGAGCTATCACGCCGAAACGGGCAAGAACCCCAAGACCGGCAAGAAGTGGCAGGTGAAGCTGGTGCGCGATGATCGCTCCGCCGATCGCAAGAATCCGCTGGCGCGCAAGACCTATCGCTACCAGGTGCAGGGTCCCAACGCGATGAAGGTGATCACCAAGGCGCTGAAGAAGGCTCCGCCTGATCTGAAGTTCTTCAACATGACCACGTTCAAGATTGCCGGCAAGACGGTGCAGGCGCTGCGTCATGGCATGGCCGGTCAGCCGGGCTTTGAGTTGTTCGGGCCGGCGCGCGATGGTCAGGCCGTGCTCGATGCGCTGGTGAAGGCCGGTGAGGAGTTCGGTCTGCGGCTGGTTGGCGGTCGCGCGTATTCGTCGAACACGCTGGAATCAGGCTGGATTCCCTCGCCGATGCCGGGCATCTACTCCGGCGATGAGCGCATGGCGAAATATCGCAAGTGGCTTGATGCCAATGGCTTCGAGGGCAATGCCTCGCTGGGCGGCAGCTACTACTCGAACAACATCGATGACTACTACGT
>JAITMN010000343.1 GCA_031277355.1 Nevskiaceae bacterium
CGGCAGCGTCGCAGGCCAGGCGCTGCGCAGCGCGGCCCGCGTAATCAGTTCATCGCCGGGTTGTGGCGGTGGATGAGAGTCTTCGTCGCTGTGTTCGGCTGAAGTCACCGCAACGCTGAGCAACACCGCAGGCAGCGGCTCCTGCGGCACATGGCGATGCAGCGGCGTGCCCGTCAATGTGAGATGCCCCACGCCTTCGGTGTGCGTGCCATTGCAATGAGGAATCAGCGTGATGCTGCGGCAATTGCAACTGGCCCCGCGCGCCACCTCGCCGTTGAAGCCGCCGCTGCGATACGGCGCGCTCGATGCGCAGGGTGCCCCGAAATGGCGCGGCTGCGGGCCGTCGAAATCAAGCTCCAGCGCGAGGCTGGTGGCCGCATCGAAACGCACGGCCAGTGGTGATGCGGCGATGACGGGCGCGGTCACGTCCGTCATCGTCACTTCGCGCGTGCCGGAACGCTCGCCACCTCACCGCAACTACGGCAGGTGCGATGCGATGTGCTGGCGTAGAAGCGCTCGAACACCGGCGGAAATTGCGTTTCGATGTTCGTCAGTTCAAAAAACTCTTCGTACAGCTTCGTGTTGCAGCCCTCGCAATACCATTGCAGTCCATCCTGTTCGCCGGGCTGACGCCGCCTCTCCACCACCAGACCCACGGAGTTGGCTTCACGCTGCGGCGAGTGCGGCACATTCGGCGGCAGCAAGAATATCTGGCCGGCGGGAATGGGCAGATCGACGATGCGGCCCTGCTGCAACACGCGCAGCGTCATCCGGCCTTCGAGCTGGTAGAAAAACTCCTCGCCCGGATCGACGTGAAAATCGCTGCGCGAATTGGGGCCGCCCACGGCCATGATGATGAAATCGCCATTGGGGAACACCAGCTTGTTGCCCACGGGCGGGCGCAGCAGGTGGCGGTGTGACTCAATCCACTGTTTCAGGTCGAAGGGTTGGAGCATGGCGGGGTGGCAAGTCCGTGCTGGGAAACAGGGGGCATTGTAGAATGAAGGCCGCGCCGATAGTGCGCGGCCCGCCCCCCGGCAACCTTTTCCGGAATTACTGGACTAAGGAATTACCGGGTCGGTAGGCTTGGCGATGTAGTTTGAGCTTGTCTCCCCCCGGTCCAAAGCCGGGGGCCGTTCCCTCTCTCGCATTGGGCCATCTTCAAAAACAGGTTCCGGGGTTGATGCCATGAAAAAAGACCATCGCTCGTTCCTTTTTGCTTCGCTTTCTCCCGCGTTGCTGATCGCAGGCGCATTGGCTGTTGGTCCATCGCAGGAGGCCAGAGCGCAGTCGGCCAATCCGTCGAACTGGTCTGATCCAGCCACCTGGCCCAATCGCCAGGTCCCCGTTGCGGGCGACAAGGTCACCATTGGCCGGGACAGGAACGTGGTGCTCGACGTGAGTCCGCCGGCGCTGGGCGGTTTGTCCATCGACGGCAAACTCACCTTCTCGAACAACGCCGACCTGGAACTGACCACCGAGTGGATCATGCTGCACGGTGAGTTGGTGATCGGCAGCGAAGCGGCCCCCCACACGCGCAAGGCGACGATCACCTTCACCGACAATGTTCCGGGTGAAGACATGATGGCCGGCATGGGCGACCGCGGCATCATGATTTCCGGCGGCACGCTGAACCTGCACGGTGATCGCACGCACACCTGGACCAAGCTTGCCGCCACGGCCAAGGCCGGCAGCAATGCGATTGACGTGCTCGACGCCAGCGGCTGGCGCGTGGGCGATGAAATCGTGCTTGCCTCCACGGACTTCGACCCCCGGCAGGCCGAGCGCCGCACCATCACCGCCATCAGCGGCAACAAGCTCACGCTCGACAGGAATCTGGACTACATGCACTTCGGCAAGATCACCTTCGACGTGGATGAACGCGGCGAAGTGGGATTGCTCACGCGCAACATCAAGATTCAGGCATCGGAGGATGCCGCGCAGTCCTTCCTCGGCGGGCACATTATGGCGATGCCATCGAGCAGGATGTACATCTCAGGCGTCGAACTGAACCGCATGGGCCAGAATCTGACGCTGGCCCGTTATCCGGTCCACTGGCATCTGGTTGGCGATGCGCAGGGGCAGTACATCAAGAACGCCGCCATTCACGACACCTACAACCGTTGTGTAACGGTGCATGGCACGAACGAGTTGCAGGTTGAAAACAACGTCACCTACAACACCGTGGGTCATTGCTTCTTCATGGAAGACGGCATCGAGCATGGCAATCAGTTCGTGCACAACCTGGCAATACAGACCAAGTGCCATACCTCCAAGCCCTGCGTGCCGACCAACCTCGCCGCAGCCGGAGAAAGCCCGAACTACGATGATCGCCAGGCCATCAGAACCAACGGCCAGCAATCCAAGGATGTGCTGCTGCCTTCGGACAACACCGTGGCGAGCTACTGGATCACGAACCCGGACAACATCTACCGCGACAACGTGGCGGCAGGTTCAGACGCCAACGGTTTCTGGATGTCGTTGCCGGAGCACCCGAATGGCCAGTTCGAGGGCACGGAGATCAGCAAGAACACCTGGCCGCGCCGCACGGCGTTCCGCGAATTCAAGGGCAACGTGGCCCACTCGAACTACGATGGCTTCATGTTCGATCGCAACATTGCGCCGAACAACACCTTCGGCGTCACCGGCAGCGCGCACATGCCCAAGGAGAATCCGGCTGACCCGAACAGCAAGACGCTGGAAACGGTGTTCGAAAATCTCACCTCCTACAAGAACCGCAATGGCGGCATCTGGGGCCGTGGCGAGATGCACGTCTTCAAGAACGTGAAGGTGGCCGACAACGCGATGGGCTACACGCATGCGTCCGGTTCGGCGGGCCGCGACCCGTTCACGTCGAAGGTGGTCGATTCGCTGTTCGTGGGCGAGACGGAAAACATCGGCAACCCTCGCACCGACGGAGAAAAGGCTTACGGCCGCAGCTTGCCCAAGCCGATGATGCCGGATTTCCCGATCCGGGGTTATGAGTACTACGACTACCGTCACGACGTGGAGAACGTGACTTTCCGCAACTATCAGGACAACGCCACCCGCAAGACCGGAGCGCTCACCTACCTGATGTATACCAGCGCGGGCGTCAGCACCGAAAACGCCATCGAGGGCGCCAAATTCATCAATGCCAAGCGCGTGTACTTCCCGCCGATGGAGCGCAAGTGGGGTAACGACAACCTCAATGGCGTGGCGTGGAAGGCTTCGGCGTTCCACGACAAGGACGGCTCGGTCGGCGGCATTCCCAATTCCTACATCCTCATCAACGATGGTGTTTTCGACAACATCGCAACCGACACGAAAGCCTGCGAGATCAAGCGCGACTGGAACGCCGCAGTGTGCCGAGGCGACATCGGACGCCTGACTTTCGGCGGTGGTGGTGGTCCCGGCGGCCCGCCGCGAGCGGGTGGGGCCGGCCCTGGCGCAGCAGCTCCGGCAGGGGCTCCGGCTGCGGCTCCCGCAGGAGTCGGCCCTGGCGCGGCAGCTCCACCAGGGGGCGAAGGCGTTCGCGCCATTACGGTGCCTGCTGTTCGCGCGCCTGCCCAGCCGCCTGTGGTGCTCAGCCGCAATGGCCGGGATTACACGGTAGCCAGCACCAACGTGCGCGCCGGTACCGAGATCAAGGTGACCACCGAAAGGCAGTCGCTGGGTCTCACGCTGACGGAAATGGACAAAGGCTCGTGGGTGATTTTCGAATTGCCCCAATTCAACACGGCGGCCTCGGGTACGGCGGTAGACAGCCTGGACGCGCTGCGCAAGG
>JAITMN010000366.1 GCA_031277355.1 Nevskiaceae bacterium
CTGAACAACTGGTGGACGGGGCTCGATGAGCTGATCCGCTCCGGCATCTTCACCACGCTGGTGACGATTGGCCTGACGGTGCTGCTCATTTTAACGGTGGCCTACCTCACGCTCTGGGAACGCAAGTTCATCGGCTGGATGCAATTGCGTCGCGGCCCGAACCGCGTGCGTTTGTTCGGTCTGTTGCCGGGCATGGGCCAGCCCTTTGCCGACGTGCTGAAGCTGCTCATCAAAGAAGTGCTGGTGCCCTCGCAGGCCAACGGCATCCTGTTCCGCCTTGCGCCTGCCATCACGTTGATACCGGCGTTTGCCACCTGGGCGGTGGTGTCGCTGTGGCCGGGCTTTGCCATCGCCAATGTCGATGCGGGGCTACTGTATGTGCTGTCGCTCACGTCGGTGGGCGTGTACGGCGTGATCATCGCGGGCTGGGCGTCGAATTCCAAATACGCTTTCCTGGGCGCGATGCGTTCGGCGGCGCAGATCGTCGCCTATGAAATCGCAATGGGCTTTGCGCTGGTGGGCGTGGTGATGGCGGCCGGCAGTCTGAATCTGGGCGCGATTGTGGAGCAGCAGCAGGGCGGTTTCCTGGCGTGGAACTGGTTCTGGCTGTTCCCGCTGTTCGTCGTGTACTTCATCGCAGGCGTGGCCGAAACCAATCGCGCGCCCTTCGACGTGGCCGAAGGCGAATCGGAAATCGTCGCCGGCTTCCACGTCGAATACTCGGGCATCGGCTTTGCGATGTTCTTCCTGGCCGAGTACGCGAACATGATCCTGATCGCGGCGCTGGCGTCGGTGTTCTTCCTGGGCGGCTGGTTGAGCCCGCTCAACGGTTATCTGGCCGCCGACAACGCGCTGTTCCACATCCCCTATGTGGGCTGGATTTTCGACAACGGCGCGCACTGGCTGGCAGGCAAGATTTTCATCTTCCTCTGCCTGTTCCTGTGGCTGCGCGCCACGTTCCCGCGCTACCGCTACGACCAGATCATGCGGCTGGGCTGGAAAGTGTTGATCCCGGTGACCATCGTCTGGCTCGCCGTCGAAGGTTTGATGGTGTATTTGCGTGTGGGTCCGTGGAGCCACTTCTCATGAGCGTTCGTAACCTCGCCAAGACGCTGCTGCTCACCGACATGCTTCGGGGCATGCGCGTCACCTGGAAATCGCTGTGGCAGCCCAAGATCACGATCAATTACCCGGAAGAAAAAACGCCGCAGTCGCCGCGCTTTCGCGGTCTGCACGCGCTGCGCCGTTATCCCAACGGTGAGGAGCGCTGCATTGCCTGCAAACTGTGCGAGGCGGTGTGCCCGGCGGCGGCGATCACGATCGACTCGGATGTCAGCGCCGACGGCACGCGCCGCACGAAGCGCTACGACATCGACCTGTTCAAGTGCATCTACTGCGGCTTCTGCGAGGAAGCCTGCCCGGTAGACGCCATTGTTGAAACGCGAATCCACGAATATCACATGGAGCATCGCGGCGAGAACATCATGTCGAAGGACAAACTGCTGGCCGTGGGCGAGCGGTATGAAGCAATGATCAACGCGGACAAGGCCGCGGACGCGCGCTATCGCTAGCGCGGATCAGGAGGGGTAGGGTGCTGGTTCAGTTGCTGTTCTATGCCTTTGCTGCGGTGATGCTCGCCGCCGCGACGGCCGTGATCCTGGTGCGCAATCCGGTGTACAGCGCGTTGTCGCTGGTCGTCACATTTTTCAGCGCGGCCTCGATCTGGCTGCTGATTCAGGCCGAATTCCTCGCCATCGTGCTGGTGCTGGTCTACGTCGGCGCGGTGATGGTGTTGTTCCTGTTCGTCGTGATGATGCTCGACGTCGATCTGGAAGAACTGCGCAGCGGTTTTGCGGGCCATGCGTGGCTCGGCGGCCTCGTGGCGCTGTTGCTGGCGGCGGAAATCGTCGGCGTGATCTGGGTCAAGGGTCTGGGCAGCGGCATCGACCTGCGTTCGGGGCTGGCAGCGGCAGCGCCGGGAGCCAGCAATACCCGCGAACTGGGCGTCTCGCTGTTCACCCACTATCTCTACCCGTTTGAACTGGCGGCGATGCTGCTGCTGGTAGCCATTGTCGTGGCCATCGTGTTGACGATGCGCGTGCGGCATCGCGAAGGCGTGAAGGTGCAGGACGTGGCCGCGCAGGTGGCCGTGCGGCGCGAAGAGCGTGTCCGCGTGTTGCAGATGCCGCCGGAGAAACGCTCATGATCACGCTGCAACATGTGCTGGTGTTGTCGGGGCTGTTGTTCACGCTGTCGGTGGCGGGCATCTTCATCAATCGCAAGAACGTGATCCTGCTGTTGATGTGCATCGAGCTGCTGCTGCTGTCGGCCAATTTCAATTTCGTTGCGTTCTCGCGCTACCACGGCAACATCGATGGGCAAGTATTCGTGTTCTTCGTGCTGACGGTGGCCGCCGCTGAAGCGGCGATCGGGCTTGCCATTCTGGTGGTGCTGTTCCGCCGCCGACGCAGCATCAATGTGGCTGAAATCAGCACGCTGAAGGGTTGACCATCGCATGAACGCCACTGCCCTGAACCCCTCGCTGCTGTTGTGGATTGCGCTGCTGCCCTTACTGGCCGCGCTGATCGCGGGCCTTGCCGGTCGCGTGATTGGCCGCACCGGTGCGGCGGCCATCACCATTGCCGCCGTCACCGCCGCACTGGTGTTGTCGTGCATCGTGTTCCGTCAGGTCATCGTGCTGCACGCGCCGGTGTTCGACGGGCCGGTCTACACCTGGCTGATCAGCGATGGCATCCGCATGCAGGTGGGTTTTCTCGTCGATTCGCTCACCGTGATGATGATGGTTGTGGTCACGTTCGTGTCGCTGTGCGTACACGTCTACACCATCGGCTACATGCACGACGACCCCGGCTATCAGCGTTTCTTCAGCTACATCAGCCTGTTCACGTTTGCGATGCTGATGCTGGTGATGTCGAACAACTTCCTGCAACTGTTCTTCGGCTGGGAAGCGGTGGGTGTGGTGTCCTACCTGCTGATTGGCTTCTGGTACACGCGCCCCACGGCGATCTTCGCCAACATGAAGGCGTTTCTGGTCAATCGCGTCGGTGATCTGGGCTTCCTGCTCGGCATCGCCGGCGTGGTCTACTTCACCGGCTCGCTGCAATACCAGGATGCCTTCGGCGCGGTGGACAAAATCGCCGGCGGCAGCTTTCAGATCATCGGCGGTCATTCGTGGAACGCGCTGACGGTGGTGTGCATTTGCCTCTTCATCGGCGCAATGGGCAAGTCCGCGCAGATGCCGCTGCATGTGTGGCTGCCCGATTCGATGGAAGGCCCCACGCCAATCTCCGCGCTGATCCACGCCGCAACGATGGTCACCGCCGGCATCTTCATGGTGGCGCGCATGTCGCCGCTGTTCGAGGGGTCGGAGGCGGCGCTGTCTTTCGTGCTGGTGATCGGCGCCACCACCGCCTTCTTCATGGGCCTGCTGGGCATCGTGCAGAACGACATCAAGCGCGTGGTGGCCTATTCCACGCTCTCGCAGTTGGGCTACATGACCGCCGCGCTGGGCGCTTCGGGTTATGCCGCCGGTGTGTATCACCTGATGACCCACGCCTTCTTCAAGGCGCTGCTGTTCCTCGCCGCCGGTGCGGTGATCATCGCGATGCACCACGAACAGGACATGCGCAAGATGGGCGGGCTTGCCAAGCGCATGCCCGTTACCGCGATCACGGCCTGGGTCGGTGCGCTGGCGTTGATCGGCACGCCGTTCTTCTCCGGTTTCTACTCCAAGGATGCGCTGATCGAAGCCGTGCATCATGCCGAACGCTGGGGCTCGGGCTACGCGCATTGGGCATTGCTGCTGGGCGTCTTCGTCACGGCCTTCTACACCTTCCGCATGATCTTCATGACCTTCCACGGCCAATCGCGCATGGATCATCACGCCGAAGAACACTTTCACGACGTGGGCTGGGACATGAAGGGCCCGCTGGTGGCGCTGGCCATACCTTCGCTGCTGATCGGCCTGTTCACCGTGGGCCCGTGGCTGTTCGGCACGTTCTTCGAGGGTGCGATTCATGTGCGCCCGGATCATGATGTGGTCGAAGCGGCGAAGGAAGAATTCCACGGCGTTGTGAGCTTTGCGCTGCACGGTCTGATGACGCTGCCGTTCTGGCTCGCCGCTGCCGGTGTCGCCACGGCTTGGTACTTCGTGCTGAAGAACCCGGCCGCCGCCGCATCGTGGCGTGAAAAGTTTGCGCCGCTGGTCAAGCTGTTCGAAAACAAATACTACTTCGACTGGTTCAACGAGAACGTGATCGCGCGCCTCAGCCGTGGCATCGGCAATCTGCTGTGGGGCGTGGGTGATCGCGGCCTCATCGACGGCGCGCTGGTCAACGGCTCGGCAAAACTGGTGGGCGTTGTGGCCGGCGTCGTGCGCCGCGTGCAGACGGGCTTCCTGTATTCCTACGCCTTCTGGATGGTCATTGGCCTGGCGCTGTTGCTGCTATGGGCGTTGCGCGCCGTGCTTGGCGGTGCGCCGCTGGGAGCAACGCCATGAACAACACGCTGGGCTGGCCGATTCTCTCGGTGCTGGTGTGGCTGCCCATCGCCGGCGGTGTGCTGGTGATGGCGCTGGGTCAGAGCCGCGCCAATCTCGCGCGCTGGCTGGCGCTGCTGATCTCGGTGGCCGCGCTGGTGCTGTCGCTGGTGATGTATCAGCATTTCGATGGCGCCACCGCCGATTTCCAATTGCTCGAACGTCTGCCGTGGATTGCGCCATTCCACGCCGACTACTACCTGGGCGTAGACGGCATCGCCGTGCCACTGATCCTGCTGACCACGTTCATGACGATTCCCGTCGTGATCATGTCGTGGAACTCGGTATCCGATCGCGTGCCGCAGTATCTGGCCGCCTTCCTGGTGATGGAAGGATTGATGATCGGCGTATTCGCCGCGATGGACGCGCTGCTGTTCTACTTCTTCTGGGAAGCGATGCTGATTCCGATGTTCCTGATCATCGGCATCTGGGGCGGCCCGCGACGCATCTACGCAACGATCAAGTTCTTCCTCTACACCTTCCTCGGCTCGGTGTTCATGCTGGTGGCGCTGGTGTACATGGTATTGAAGACGCAGGACTACTCCATCGGTGCGTTCCAGAACCTGCCACTTACGCTTTTGGAACAGCGCTGGATATTCCTGGCCTTCCTCGCCGCGTTCGCGGTGAAGGTTCCGATGTGGCCGGTGCATACGTGGTTGCCCGATGCGCACGTCGAAGCGCCTACCGGCGGCTCGGTGATTCTGGCGGCCATCATGCTGAAGATGGGCGGTTACGGTCTGCTGCGTTTCTCGCTACCGATTGCCCCCGACGCCGCGCAGGAATTGAGCGGTCTGGTGATCCTGCTGTCGCTGATCGCCGTGGTGTACATCGGCTTCGTCGCGCTGGTGCAGCAGGACATGAAAAAGCTGATTGCCTATTCGTCCATTGCACACATGGGCTTCGTTACGCTGGGCGCGGTGCTGGCGTGGCGCATCGTCGCCAGCACCGGCAGCACCGCAGGCGTTGCGATGGGGCTGGATGGTGCGATGGTGCAGATGATTTCGCACGGCCTGATATCCGGCGCGATGTTCCTGTGCGTGGGCGTGCTGTATGACCGCGTGCACAGTCGCCAGATTGCCGATTACGGCGGCGTGGTCAACACGATGCCGATATTCGCGGCCTTTGCGGTGCTGTTTGCGATGGCGAACTCCGGTCTGCCCGGCACGTCGGGTTTCGTCGGTGAATTCCTCGTCATTCTTGCCGCGTTCAAGGCCAACTTCTGGTATGCGGCGCTGGCGGGCCTGACGCTGATTCTCGGCGCGGCCTATACGTTGTGGATGGTCAAGCGCGTGATCTTCGGCGCGGTAGCCAACGACAAGGTGGCTGAATTGAAAGATGTGGATGCGCGCGAGTTGCTTGTGCTGGCCGTGCTGGCGCTGTCGGTGCTGGCGCTGGGTCTGTATCCCGCGCCGCTGCTCGACACGATGCGTGGTTCCATTGAACACCTGACCCAGCAGATTCTGGCTACGAAGTTGCCCCTGCCATGAGTTCTCTCTCAACCATCGACTTGGTCCGTTCGCTGCCGGAGGTCTATCTGGCCGCAGCGATCTGCCTCGTGCTGTTGTTCGATCTGTTCGTCGCCGGCGAGCGCGTTGCGCGCACCGCCACGCTGACGCTTCTGGTGCTGGTGGCCGGCGCAGCACTCACGCTGTATGGCACGACGCCCGGCACGCGGATACTGGCCTATGGCGGCCTGTACGTCGCCGACGACGTATCGCGCCTGCTGAAAGTAGCCGCCTTCCTGTTCACCGCGCTGACGCTGTTCTATGGCAATGGCTATCTCAAGCGGCGTGGTCTGATGCGCGGTGAGTTCTATGTGCTCACGCTCTCGGCGCTGCTGGGCGTGCTGGTGCTGGCCTCGGCAACGAATCTGCTGACGGTGTATGTGGGCATCGAACTGCTGTCGCTATCGTTGTATGGCATCGTCGCGTTTGATCGCGACAATGGCATCGCGGCAGAGGCGGGCATGAAGTACTTCGTGCTGGGCGCGATTGCCTCCGGCATGCTGCTGTATGGCATGTCGCTGCTGTATGGCGTTACCGGCACGCTCGATCTCGCGCAGCTTTCCACGCAGTTGACGCAATCGCCGGGTGTGGGCCTCATCATGGGCATCACCTTCGTCGTTGCGGCGGTCGCCTTCAAGTTCGGCGCAACGCCATTCCACATGTGGGTGCCCGATGTGTACCAGGGCGCGCCGGTGGCCTCGTCGATGCTGGTGGCCACCGTGCCCAAGCTGGCCTCGTTCGCGCTGGCTTTCCGCCTGCTCGCCGAAGGATTGACGCAGCAATCGGCCGAGTGGTCGGCAATGCTCGCCATCCTCGCGGTGCTCTCGGTGATCGCCGGCAACATCATCGCCATCGCGCAGGCCAACATCCTGCGCATGCTGGCGTATTCGGCCATCGCCAATGTCGGCTTCGTGCTGTTCGGTTTCGTCGTGGCTTCGGCCACGGGCTATGAAGCCGCGCTGTACTACACGCTGGCCTATGTGCTGATGACGGTGGCCGCGTTCGGCGCGGTGCTGGCGATGTCCCGCGATGGCTTCGAAGCCACGCGGCTCGACGACTACAAGGGCCTGTCGCGGCGCGATCCGCTGCTGGCCGGCATCATCGCCGTGGTGATGTTCTCCACCGCAGGCATCCCGCCCTTCGTCGGCTTCTGGGCGAAGCTGCGCGTAATCCTGGCGCTGCTCGACGGCGATCAACTGTGGATCGCCATTGTCGCCGTGCTCGCCTCGGTAATCGGCGCGTACTACTACCTGCGCGTAGTGTGGCTGATGTACTTCGACCCGCCCGGCGAGCGCCCCGGTCCCTCGCAAGCCCTCGCGCTGCGCGTGGTGCTTGCGCTGAACGCACTGGCGATCCTGCTGCTGGGCATCGCGCCCGGCGGCCTGCTGGATATGGTGCAGCGGGCGATTCCGGGGGGATGATCCGTCTGTTACGCTGTCGGTAGTACGACATCTCCCACAAGCGCCGTTTAAAAGGATGGAAACGCGAACATGAACAGAAAGGCTATTTTCACCGGAATTTTCGCAACCCTCGCCGCCGGCGCGGCTTTGGCAGAACAGCCATCAAGCGGGCCGTATCTGGGCCTGCTCGCCGGACAAACGCACGCCAGCGCCAAGATCAACGATGAAGATTTCGGCTCGTTCAGATTCAGCACCAATGCCTTTACATGGGGCGCGCTGGCCGGTTGGCAGTTCAATCAGAACTTCGGCGCAGAGCTTTCGTACCTCAAGCCCAATACGCTGGCGCATGTTGATTCGCTGAAACTGAAGGCAGATGCCATCACCGGCTCCATCGTCGGCACCCTTCCCATCGGTGATATCTGGTCCGTGCATGCGCGCATTGGCGCCGCTTACACCACCAC
>JAITMN010000035.1 GCA_031277355.1 Nevskiaceae bacterium
GCGAGGAGCAGAAACGTATGTGCGGAAACTTCGTCTCCGCGCTGGAGTTTCTCGGTTTGAAGGCTCTGCCGTAACGCGGCGCAACTTGCTTGATGTTCGTCAGGCGGCAGGCAGCGAAATAAGGTGAACCAATGACAGCGGATATATTTTCGGTTGTACGCAAGGGTGACTTGGGTCAGTTGAAGGCGTTTGTTTCTTCCGACAACATCAATGGGCGCGATGAGAGCGGCAGTTCTCTCCTTCATGTGGCGATAGCATTCAGACACGACGATGCAGCTTTGTATCTCATATCCAGTGGAATTGAGTTGAATGCGCAGAGCAAGGATGGAAAGACCGCGCTAAGTTATGCTGCGGTGTATCAAAATGAGCCCGTTGCACGCATGTTGATCGAGCGGGGAGCTGATATCAACTTGGCTGACAATTTTGGAAATGGTCCTCTTTGGCACGCCCTGCAGTCATCAAGGAAGGACTACAACTTGTTTGAATGCATTTTGAACAGCGGCGCTGATCCAACGGTAAAAAACAAAGTGGGAAAGTCTGTTGCCGACGCAGTCAATTCCCGTGGGGATGAAACATTGTTGTCCCTTTTGAAGAGGGCGCAGTGACATCGGTAACGCGGGATGGTTCGCAGGCAGAAAGGTGAAAGACCGCCGAGTACAAGTTCACATGAACCGGCATGAGCTTCGGAATATATTGGCCGACGCGGGTGTCGATTCAGCGTTGTATTCGCTTGATGGGCCGGCGCCGAGCAGCGAGTCATACTCGCTCGTGGCGGATGGAGATTTCTGGAAGGTTCTCTACAAGGAGCGGGGGCGGTACAGTGAGATTCAAGGGGGCCTCTCGGAAAGGCAGGCTTGTTTGCTGATTTATCGGTTGCTGGGTGAGGCTCTTGGATTCTCTGGTAGTAGTCCGGATAGGTCGTCAAAAACCTGACGGGATGTTGGATTGAGATAATGGCGCGTGCAGGTACATGGCGAGAGCACCCTTTCCGCCCTGGTAAAATCTATGTCGCCACGGAATCCTTTCGCGGATTTCCACTTTCCGAATTCGTTTCAGGGCAAGCTTATGAGTTTCAAGATGTCGGCTACAGTCACTACGACGGCTGCACGATCTTCGTTTTTCGTGAGATCGGCGGCAGTGAGCCGACTTATTGGTGGTGGCATGACGACGAACCGGAGTCACTGTGCCGGTCGCGTTTTCGGATATTGGACGATGCCCCAAAAGGTAGCTAGGCTCATTGATGACCGACGAGTCACGCTATGCTTGGCAGCAACTGTCGTTTGCTGCGGCCTATCTGGCCCAGGAGATTTGGGACAAAAAGTGGCAGTTCGAGCAGCGATGAAATCAGACGCGCAATTTTTGGGCTGCCAGAGCACAGTTTGAGATGGGTTGAGGACGGGTTTCTGATGTACGGACCACAAGCGATCGGCTATTGGAGCAGTCGGAAGGCTCCAAATAACAGCTCGAAGTATCAGCATTTGAATGCGGGCAAGAGATACCATGTGACCCGTGAATTTCTCGACTATGACCGCAGTATTCATCCGGTTGGCGAAAACTGGATGTTCATGGGCAGTTCCTTTTTGCCCTATGAAGATGGCTGGTCGCTTTTCGTCTCACCCGACGGCAAGCACGAATGGATGTTTCGAATGCAGAGCCGGCCTGAAGAACAGGCAGCAATTCTGAATTCTCTGGCTGAGTATGTGGCAGAGGAGCCCTTGGCATGATTCAGCCGGAGCACTGATGTTCAGTATGCGGGACGCTGCCACCGGGCACGCTGGGCGGTACACCGGGGGCGCAGATTCGCGCCAGCGATGGGGCGGTGGTGAGGGTTTTTCATACGCAATGAATAGACTTGCATGGCCCCCAACCTCTAGCCTGCACACCTGCCCACGGAATCGGGTAGAACACAGCAGAGTGGATTCCGTTCTTCTGCAGAACTTGATGGAATCTCGAATGGTGGAGGCGGCGGGAATCGAACCCGCGTCCGCAAGCCCTACATTTCAGAATCTACGTACGTAGCTGTCTTTTTGTGTTCTCGCCTCACGCTACCCAAGCAGCAGGGAAGACGCTCAGCCAGCTAACGGTGTCTCTTAACGATGCGCCCCGTAGCACGAAGCATCGCGATCCTGTGAGCGCGTCCCCCGGTTCCGTGGCACAGGCACCAGCGGGTCGGAGGTTAGGCGGGATTAAGCCGCCAGAGCGTAGTTGTCGTCGTTGGCAACTAGAGTTTGCACAGTGATTAACGAGGGCCATGCGCCTCGGTACGCCTCTGAAGTTTCGCGACCCACGTCGAAGCCGATCGCCCCCATACAGAAGATGCGCGCAGTTTACAGTATCCTTGATGTGCCTGCATGATTTGTTGGAAAACCAGCCAAATCCATCACAATTCATCGCGCTTGCAAGGGGGAATCATGCGAACAAGAACAACGTACTGGATCGCAGCGGCAATGGCGCTCATCGCGCCCGCGTTGAGCCTCGCCGCCGATGACAGCAGCCGCGTGCTCACGGTGGATCACTACATCAACGCCACATCGAGCGTGCCGGCAACCGCCGGTCAGCCGGCGCAAATCTATGTGCGCGAGCGGGTGATGGCAGGCTCAGCGCTCAGAGGCAACATCTCCGGCGATAAAGTGGTGCTGTTCGTGCATGGCGCGGGCACTCCGGCCGAAGTGGCGTTCGATACCCCGCGCCAGGGCTACAGTTGGATGGAATTCCTGGCGCAGGCGGGCTTTGATGTGTTCTCGGTGGATGTCTCCGGCTACGGACGTTCCACGCGCCCGTCACCGATGAATGATCCCTGCAATCTGGCGCAGGATCGGCAGCAGGGATTCGTTGCCGCGCCGTGCCGGGCTGTGTATCCGCATCAGTTGACGACGATACAGTCCGACTGGGATGACATCGGCGCGGCGGTGGACTATGTGCGCGCGCTGCGCAAGGCAGACAAAGTCAGCCTGCTGGCCTGGTCGCTGGGCGGTCCGCGCGCCGGAGGCTACACGGCGCAGCATCCGGATAAGGTCTCGAAGCTGGTGCTGCTGTCGCCGGCCTATAACCGCAATGCTGCGGCCAGTGCGCCGAAGCTGCCCGCCGATGGCGTGGCGTTCAACACGCAGTCGCGGCAGGAGTTCGTCGCCAATTGGGATCGTCAGGTGGGCTGCGCGAATCAGTACGATCAGGCCACCAGCAACGCCGTGTGGCGCGCGATGCTGGAATCCGATCCGGTGGGGGCAACCTGGGGACCGGGCGTTCGCCGCGCTCCAAACACCACGGTATGGGGTTGGACTGCGGCGGCGGTCGGCTCAACGAAAACACCAACGCTGCTCGTGGCCGGCGTTCACGACAAACAGGTTCCGCCGGAGCGCGTGCGCGATCTTTACGCTGATCTTGGCGCAGCCGACAAAGTGTTCATCGACCTGGGCTGCTCGTCGCACAACGCGATGTGGGAGAAGAATCATCTGCTGCTGTTTCGTGCGTCGCTGGAATGGCTGACCGATGGCACGGTGAATGGTCAGCGCAGCGGCCAGATTCAAATGGGGTACTGATCCCCGATGTAGTCCACGCCTTGTTCAAGGCACACGCGGCAGCGCGGATGTATCAAGCGGACGGGTGCTTGCAGCGCGGCGGTCAGTTGATCTCCCAGATCAAGCTGTGGCTGATCGTCGGTGAAGGGGCAGGGCGCGATGCGCAGCCCTTCAGGGCGACGCAGCAGCATGCGGCTTCGCGTGCAGGCGGGGGAGGGCAGCGCGGTGTCGCCGCTGGCAACATCTCCGCCAGCAACATCGGCGGTGATAGCGCCATCGCCATCACCCCCCGCCACCACATCGCCCTGGGCGAGCGCCCCCAACTCCGGCAGCGCCACGATGCGCAAATCCTCCGGCAACTGCTGTTTGCGCAGCAGCGCGCGAAACCGCGCATCCACCGCCGCCGCATCTTCTCCCGCTTCACGCTGCCGCGTGATCCCGACCTCAAATCCCGCCGCATGCAGCAGCCGCAGCCCTTCCAGCGCCTTGCGAAAACTCTTGTGCCCGCGCCCCGCGTCGTGCCGCGCTTCCTCCGGCCAGTCGATGCTGACGCGAAATCGCAGCGCATGCGGCATCGCGCGCAACTGCGCCAACAGATGCGCCTTGCGGATGAACGGCGCCATGCCATTGGTCAGCACCAGCACAGGCCGCAGCGTCAGCGCATGTTTGAGTATCGGCAGTATTTCCCGAAGGATCAGCGGTTCGCCGCCGGTGAAGGCAAAGCCGCCCACGCCGAGCGCCGCCGCTTCATCGAGCCTTGGCGCGAGCAGCGCCAGCGTCATCGCGCCGATGCGCGTATCGCCGGGGCTCGAACCCTCGTGGCAGAACGGGCAACTGAGGTTGCACGCCGTGCCGGTGTGAATCCACAACTCGCGCCATGCGGCGAGCCGCAGCGTTGGTTGCATCACGCCTACCCGCGAGCGCGCATCAGCCGCGCCTTGTCGCGCTCCCAGTCGCGGTCCTTCTCGGCGGCGCGCTTGTCGTGCTGCTTCTTGCCCTTGGCAAGGCCCACGCGCAGCTTCGCGCGGCCAGCCTTCCAGTACAGCTCCAGCGGCACCAGCGTATAGCCCGAGCGCTCCACCGCGCCGACGAGACGGTCCAACTCCGCGCGGGTCAGCAGCAGTTTGCGCGTGCGGATCGGGTCGGCGATCACATGCGTGGAGGCCGAATTCAGCGGCGAAACATGCGCGCCGAACAAAAACGCCTCACCATCGCGCAGATACACATACGCTTCGGTCAACTGCGCGCGTCCGGCGCGCAGGGATTTGACCTCCCAGCCCATTAGCGACAGCCCGGCCTCGAAGCGTTCCTCGATGAAATAATCGTGCCGCGCCTTGCGGTTCTCCGCGATCAGCGCATTGCCGTCGCCCTTGCTCTTTTTGTTCACCGGCGCATTGTAGCGGGGCGGGAACTTGAGCCAGAGCCTTCGTGGGCCGAC
>JAITMN010000112.1 GCA_031277355.1 Nevskiaceae bacterium
GCCGCCGCCGCGCTGCCGCCCGGCGCGCATATCGGCCCCTTTGAGGTGCTTGCCGTGCTGGGCGAGGGCGGCTCATCGACGGTATTCCGCGCCGCGCGCACCATCGAGGGCGTGCGTCAGCAAGTGGCGCTGAAGCTGCTGCGCCGCACGTTGCAATCGCCCGAATCCAGACGCCAGTTCCAGCGCGAGCAATCGGCGCTGACGCAATTGCATCACCCCGCCATCGCGCGGTTGATTGAAGGCGGCGTCACTGAAACGGGTCTGGCGTACATCGCGCTGGAATTGGTCGATGGTGCGCCGATCACCGCCCATGTGCGCGAGCATCGCCTCGATCTGCGCGCCCGATTGCACTTGTTCTTGCAGGTATGCCGCGCCGTCGAGGCCGCGCATCGCGCACTGATCGTTCACCGTGATTTGAAGCCTTCCAACGTGCTGGTCACCGCCCAAGGCGATGTGAAGCTGCTGGACTTTGGCGTCGCCAAGCTGCTCGACGCCGATGATCAAACCCAAACGCGCCTGCCCGCATTCACTCCCGCCTATGCCGCGCCCGAACAGTTCACCGGCGAGCCGATCACCACTGCCACCGATGTCTACGCACTGGGCGTACTGCTGGGCGAATTGATCACCGGCCAGCGTTTGAACGATGGTCCCTCGCGCACCCCGTCGAGCACGATTCGCGAAGACGTCGAACCCGGCGTACTGCCCGCATCATCCGCGATCACGCGGCGACAATTGCGCGGCGATCTGGACAACGTGGTGCTCAAAGCCATCGAATCCGAACCCGCGCGGCGCTACGCCACGGCAGCAGCGCTGGCCGACGACATCGAACGCCTGATCGACCAGCGCCCGGTATCCGCGCATCCGCCTTCACGCTGGTATCGCACGCGCAAGTTCATCACGCGCAATCGCGGCGCGGTGGCGGCGACGCTGCTGTTCACGCTCGGTATCTTCGCTGCACTGGGCATTGCGCTATGGCAGGGCAGTGTCGCTCGTCGCGAAGCCCTGCGCGCCAACACGGTGCGCGCGTTCGTCGAGGGGCTGTTCGAGCCGATACGGACTGGCGTCGCGAGTGGTCAGCAGCCCAGCCTGCGCGATCTGCTCGATCAAGGCGTGCAACGTCTGGATGGCGATACCGCGCTCGGCCCGGCTGAGCAGGTCGATCTGCTGCTGATGTTCTCGCGGTTGTATGACTACCTCAATGAGCCGGAACGGATGCGGGAGCTGGCTGATCGAGCAGGCAACCTGGCCGATACCGAGCTGGGGCGCGACGCTCCGCTTGCGGTGGATGCCGTGATTGCCCGTGGCATTGCCGCCCTGCGCCGCGAGGACTATGCGAACGCCGGCCCGCTGCTTGCCGATGCTGAGCGGCGGCTCGAAGTCGTGCGTCAACGCGACTCCGGATGGACTCTGGCATGGATTCGCGTGGAGGACGGGCTGGCTGCGATAGCGAATGATCGTGGCGACCCGGCGCAGGCGCTCACGCATGAGCGCGCGGCGCTGGTGGCGCGCATCGCGCTTTCCGGCGAAGAAAGCGCGGATGCCGATGGCGGGTATGCCAATCTGGGGTTCGCGCTGGCGGGTACGGGGCAGTTCGCCGAAGCGGTGGTGGCGTATCGGCGCGCCTATGCCGGTCGTGCGGCGCGCGATGCCAACTCGCGCACTGCGCGGCTGGCCAGTACGCTGGGCGCCTTGGGCGATGTGGAAATGATGGCGGGCCAGTTCGAGCAGGCGGGCGCGGATGTGCGCGAGGCCCATACGATATTCGATGAAGTGGATGCGGGCGTGAAGGCGTCCGCCGCGCATATTTCGGTAGCTCAGTTCCACTGCATTTTCGAACTGGCGGTTGGTTCGCCGCAGGCGCAGCCGGTGTGTACGCATATGCTGGAACTGGCACGGCAGGATGGCCCCGGCGCGACCCTTGGCCGGGTGCAGCGGCTGGCTGGCATGGAACGCTTGCAGTCTGGCGATCTGGAAGCGGCGAGCCTTGCGCTGGAAAACTCCGCAACGCTGCTCGACGCGGCGTTGGCGCCATGGCAAGGACGCACGAATATTGCGCGCGGTGAATTGGCGCTGGTGCGGGGTGATGCGCAAGACGCGACGGCGCTGCTTGCCCGTGGCATTGAGCAACTTGGGCAAGCTTATCCACGCTATCTGCACGGTTATGGATTGGCCTTGCTCGCGCTGGCCTGTCATGAAGCGCGTGATGCCACGGATTGCGCTGGCGGCGCCGAAGCCGCGGCGCGCAAGGCGCTCGACGAAGATGATTACCAATGGAACCCGTTGCTGTTGCCCGCGCACACGGCCCTTGCGCGCGTTGATCTGGACGCGGGTCGTGCTGATGAGGCGGCGCGGCGTTTGCGCGAAGCCATCGCACATGCGGGTGTGCCGGTTGCCGAAACGCAGCCCTATCTGCTCGCCGCGCGTCTGTGGCTGGCCGTGGCGGATGCGCAAGGCGGCTCCTGCGATCAGGCGCGAGACGAAGCGCAGCGGACTGTCGCGCTGGGTCAAAGGCCATTGGCTGATCCACATCCGCTGTACGCGGCGGCAGTGCGCGCTGCCCGCGCGACGGAGGCTTGCGGCGATCTGCTGTCTCTCTGAAGTGAGCTGGCCGCGTCCTTCACCGCCGCCTCACCTGCACAAATCGCCACCCGATTCCGTTCTTCGGAATAACGGACCGTAAATCGCGATGACGCGGCCGCATACCGAGGAGACAAACCATGGCGACCAGCATTCCGGGGACCAATGAAACCCCCAACATCCAGATAGACGAGCGGGGCGTCATGCCGCGCGTCGATCCATTCGATCCGGCCACGCTCAGCGTGTGGAAGGATGGCGCCAAGACGCTGGCCGAGGGGCTGATCGCCGATCGCGTGGCCGCCGCGACGCATTTCGCCGATGGTTTGGTCAGGGTGATCGCCGATCCGGTTTTTGACCCCGACAAACTGCGCCGCCCCGGCGTACCCGCGCAACTGAGCGGCGTTCTGCTACAGCCCAACTCCGCGCCGGCAGGCCGGGTGCAGGTGTCGATCACCAAGCCCTTTGCCAGCGGACCGGGACCCGGCACGCAGATCACCGCAGCCGATGGTTCGTTTCTCATCGCGATCCCCGAGAACATCCGCACGGCTGCCAATCTCGCCAGCATCACGCTGTCCATCGTCGGCGCCAGTGCGCCCGTCACCGTGAACGTCACCGTTGCGAGCCTGGCCGGCACTGGCGTGGCCGGCAATATCGTGCTGCCCAAGGCGGTCGAGCCCTTGCCATTGTCGGTGGTCGATCAGCTCGGCGAAATCATTTCCACACTGAAGCCGGCCGAAGCGGGCGCGAAACACGAATGCCATTGCAACGACGTGACCGCGCCCGCCATCACGCTCGGCGGCGATATTTGCTCGCAGGTGTTTCGCAGCGATATGTCCGTCGACACATTCCCGTATGGCGTGCTTGTCCGGCTGGTCGAGCCGCGCCCGAGCATCGGCTCGGTGGTCGTCAAGGTGGATGTCAGAGCGGGCGCGAACGTCAACTCCACAGTGATGCTGTCGCCTGCGTATTGGACGGTGCTCGGCCAATATCTGCCGGTGACCGCAGATGCTGCGCCTTCTTATCAGTACGCCAATCGTCTGCCGATCGACCAGCCCTTGAGCATCGACGTTTTCCGCAACGGCGTAGCCGGCATCACATCGAGCGGGGCCGGCTCGAACGGCGCCACGGTGCCGATCGCCGGCACACTTGGCTTGGGCTATGTCGTGCACATGGCGCAGCGCTGGACTCCCAGGGGACTCGCCTTGGGCGATCTGGTGTACTCGCTGCCGTTGGCTCCCGGTGAACAGCAGCGCGTCGCGGTCGTTGACCGGCAGGCCACCAGTTCGGTGTTCGAGTCCGAAGAACTCGCCGCGCAGGAATCACAGACCTTCAACGAGCGCGATGACGCCTCGACGCGGGCAACCTTCGAGCTGGGCATGACCGAATCCGCCAAAGCCGGCTCATCCAGTTGGGGAGCAGTCGGCGGTTTTGGCTTTGCAATGGGGCCGTTCGCCATTGGCGGCGGCGCGAGCAGCAGCGGAGGCAATTCCTGGGCCAGCGGTGCGCGCAATACCACATCAATCGCAGCGCAGTCCTCGCACAGCAGCGTTGCACGCGCGGCCAGCGCCAAGCGCAACGGCCAGCGCGTGGGCATGCGTCTGGCTTCGGCGTCGGAGAACACCGAGGTGGTCACCAAGGTCATCACCAATCACAACAAGACCCGCGCACTGACGATGCAGTACTGGGAGGTGCTGCGTTTGTTCGATGTGCGCTCGGCCGTCCAGGGCGTCACGCTGGTGTGTTTCGTGCCGCTTGATCCCATCCGCTTTCTGCCGCCCGGAGAGTCGATCATGCTGGGCAGCCTTGTCACGCGCACCCGAGTGCTTCAGCGATATCACCGTCTGGCGCGACACGCCAGCGCGTTGAGGCGCGTCGTTCCGCCGATTTATCGCAAGGGTCTGGCGGCACTGGAAGAGTTCATCGCTGATCCGCGCGCCACGGTGCAGCCACCGGCCGATGCGGCGGCCAATATCGTGACCGTCTACATTCAAGGCACCTTCCTGCCGTTCGAGGATGTATGGGTGACGCTGCTGGTCAGGGGAGGTCGCCGCCTCGGCCCTTATCCGATGCCCGCCTCGGGTATCGCCCCGATTCCAACTTACTTGAGCGACCCAGCCAATGCCTATCCTTCCGAAGCCGAGTTGTTGGACGCCTTGCGCCAACGGCGCAGGGGCGGGTCGGTCACGCTGCATCGAGGCGTCGTGCTGCCCGAGTCGCTGTCGCGTGGCGATGTTGTCGGCGTCGAGTTTCGCCGCCAGTTCCAGCCACTGAACTACCATGTCGATCCCCTGGTCCTTGAAGCGGCGGCGCTGCGCAAGATGGGTTGGGATGGGACAGTGCCCTACACCTCCAAGGTCACTGTACCCGCCCATGACATCAAGCTCACCGCCGCCCGGCTGGAACAGGAAGTCGGCGGTCCGCAAATCGCCAGGGTGAAGGCCGCGCTCGTCGATCCGAGCGCCGGTATCAACGAAGCCGTATCGTCGAGCGATTCCTACTTCGACGAGTATCTGGGCGATTTGCGCTTTGGCACGGCTCCCGAGCCGTTCGTCGCCAGGCAGTTGCCGCCCGAATTGCGTTATTCGGCGTTGCTGGAAATCGAAAAGACGCTGCAACACGCCATCGCCAACACGGTCATCTACTCCAAAGAGATGTGGATGTCGTTGACGCCCGAAGAGCGCGTGATGTTGCTGGAAGGCTATACGATAGGTTTCGCCGGAAATACCTCGGACGAGGCCAGTCAAATCCCGTTGCTGGCTTGTGTGTCCAATGAACTGCTGGGTTTCTACGGCAATTCGATGGTATTGCCGTTCATGATTCCCGCCGAACTGGCCGCCAAGGGGCAAGCCGATGGCAAAGAGCCGTTGACCACGGCCTCGGTGCAGGACGCGCTGACGCGTTTTCACGTCGAAGGCTTTTCGCCGCCGGTATCGATGATCGCCCTGCCCACGCGCGGCGTACTTGGCGAAGCCGTGTTGGGCAATTGCCCGTCGGCGGAAAAGATCGACCTCACCCGCTTCTGGAACTGGAAGGATTCTCCGGGCGACGAAGCGCCCGGCATCGCCCCGGTCAACGTGCCGGATGCTTCGCTGACAGCGGGATTGAGCGCGCCATCCACGCTCTCGGGGCAACCTGCGATGATCAACAACTTCAGCAACGCGCCGCCTGCCGCCGACAGCAGTCTGGTCAACTCGCTGGCCCAGATCGCCGGATCGGCCTCACTCACCGATCTGCTCAAGACGACGGTGACCACTGCCGAATCGGCGCGCAAGGATGCGCTGGCCAGCGCTCAAGCAGCGGCCAGCAAGGCGATGGATTCCATTTCCGGCCTGATCGAAGCCAAGACCGCGCTGGAAAAAGCCAAGGCCGAAGCGGAAAAGGCCAAGGCCGAGGCAGAAAATATCAAAGCCGAGGCGGCAAAGACCAAAGCTGAAGCAGAAAAACCCAAACCCGATGCCGCGCCCAGTGCGCCCACTGTCACGAAGGTCGAACCGCCTCAAGGCAAGCCCGGCGATGCGCTGACGATCACCGGGACCAACTTCATCGATGGCGCAAAGGCGAGCATCGGTGGCAAGGATATTGGTCAGATGACGCTTGTCAGCGCCACGAGTATCACCGGCACGGTTCCTGCGGAAGCTGCGGCGGGTGATACCAACGTCATCGTCACCACTTCGGCTGGCGCCAGCGCTACGTCCAGCGCATCCAAGTTCACCGTCGTTGCTCCTTGAAAATCCTGCAAAGAGGAACCTGCCATGGCTGACTCCACCTTGATCTCCACCTCCGCCGAAGACCGCGCGCTCGACGCGCTCGTCTCCGTGATCCAGTCAACCGCTTCTCCGGCGGCAGCCGAAGCGCAGACGTTGCTGCTGCGCCGCCTTGCACTGGAAGGCGATGTGATCCCGTCGCGAATACCGGCGCCACTGAACATCACCGAAGTCGGCGGCTACTTCAACCTGCTGGAAACGCTGAACCAGCGTCAGGCGATGGTTGATGTGATTGCCTCCGCGCTGGGCCTTGCCAGTTCCTCTGCGCGCGGTCTGACCCGCGGCGATGCGCCGCTGACCTTCTCCGCCGTCGCCAACGATCAAGCCGCCGGGGCCGCCATCGGCACAGCGCCAGCTACCGTGCTGGTGCGCGCCGATCTCGTCGCCAGCCTCAACGCGGTGCTGACCCAAGTACACACTTTCGGCGCAGTGCTGCCGCTGTACACCGCGCCGCTGCCGCCGTCATTGTCGAGCGCCAGCGATGCACTGGAAGCCATCGGTCGTTCGTTGCGACTATTACCCACTGCCGCACTGACCGATCCCGCCACCGATTCATTGCTGTTGATGCGTGAAGCGCAGGCGGGCGCTACCAGCTTCTCGGTATTCGCCCGCCCGGATTCCGCCAATCCCTTGACCGCGACGCTGCCAGAGATCAACGCCGAAGCCATTCAGATCGACGGCAGCGGTGCGGTCGCAGTCGTTGACGCCGGCACAATCCGGCTGGTCGACGTGACCGCGATAGCAGCCCCGCATGGCTGGATTTGCACACCCGTCCCCCAGCCAACCAGTCGCAACGACCTTGCCTGGACCCGCCTCGTCAATGTCGCCGGCCTGCTCCCCGGCATCACGCGCCTGCGCGATGAACTGCGCCTGCTCCACGCCGCCGACCAGATCGCCAATTCCCCCTTCAGCACCCAGCTTGATTGGCTATGGAACGGCGCGGCCTTCGCTCCGGCCTGACGGACTTGCGACTCACCCGAGCTTGGCCAGCCGCAACCAGGTATCGACCACCGTATCCGGGTTCAGCGACATCGACTCGATGCCCTCGCGGTACAACCATTCCGCGAGGTCCGGGTGATCGCTGGGTCCCTGCCCACAAATACCCACGTACTTGCCGCTTTTCTTCGCCGCAGCAATGGCCATCGACAACATCTTCTTCACCGCCGGATCGCGCTCGTCGAACAGGTCGGCGACGATGGCCGAGTCGCGATCCAGTCCCAGCGTCAGTTGCGTCATGTCGTTGGAGCCGATGCTGAAGCCGTCGAATATCTCAAGAAACTC
>JAITMN010000167.1 GCA_031277355.1 Nevskiaceae bacterium
TCATTGCCCAGCGGTCCGTCGGAGCCGGGCACGCACGGCACGCCGGCCTTTTTCATCACCTTGATCGCCGAGACCTTGTCACCCATCAGGCGAATCGTCTCGGCCTTCGGGCCGATGAATGTGAAGCCGCTTTTCTCCACGCGCTCGGCGAAGTCGGCGTTCTCGGAAAGAAAACCGTAACCCGGATGGATCGCCATCGAGTCGGTGACTTCGGCCGCGCTGATGATGGCCGGCATGTTCAGATAACTTTGCGGCGAGGGCGGCGGACCGATGCAAACGGTTTCATCGGCCAGCAGCACATGCTTCAGGTTGTTATCGACGGTGGAATGGACGGCCACCGTTTTGATGCCCATTTCACGGCAGGCGCGCAGGATTCGCAGCGCGATTTCGCCGCGGTTGGCAATGACGATTTTGTCGAGCATGTTTGACTGCAAGCCTTATTCGATGACGAACAGGGCCTGGCCGAATTCCACCGGATCGCCGTTCTTCACCATGATGGCGGTGACCTTGCCGGCGCGGTCGGATTCGATCTGATTCATCATCTTCATCGCTTCGATGATGCACAGCACCTGACCCACCTTCACCTCATCGCCGATGGCGACGAAGGGCTTGGCCGTGGGCGAACCGGCGGCGTAGAACGTGCCGACCATCGGCGCGGGCACGGTGTTGCGATCATCCTTGCGGCGCGGCGCGGCATCGCTGCTGGCGGCGGCGGCAACCGCAGCGGGCGGCGGTGCAGCCACGGCAGCCGGAGCCGCGATGTACTGCGGCACTGAGGCGCCCACGGGCATCCGGCTGATGCGAACGGCTTCCTCTCCCTCGCGAATCTCGATCTCCGCGATGCCGGATTCTTCGAGCAGTTCGATCAGTTTTTTGACTTTTCGGATGTCCATTTTTTCTCCTGCAAAGTGCTTGGAATTTCGTTTCAGCCCGCCGCCAGCCGCACCGCTGCGGCGCGCAGGGCCAGTTCATAGCCCAGCGTTCCCAGCCCCACGATCTGGCCGATGGCGATATCCGAGAAATACGAGTGCCGCCGGAACGCTTCGCGTGCGTGCACGTTGGAAATGTGTACTTCGATGAAGGGCAGCGACACGCCGGCGATGGCATCGCGCAGCGCAACGCTGGTGTGCGTGAACGCGCCGGGATTCAGGATCATCATCGCGATGCCCTGCGCACGCGCGGCCTGCACGGTGTCCACCAGTTCGTGCTCGGCGTTGCTTTGCCTGGCCACCAGTTCATGACCCAGTTCCCGCGCCAGCCGCGTGCAGCGTTCCACCACGGCATCGAGCGTATCCGCGCCGTAGAGGTTGGGTTCACGGGTGCCCAACAGGTTCAGGTTGGGACCATTGAGTAGCAGCAGGCGGGCCATCGCGTCGTCGTTCTCCCCCTTCGAGGAGGGGTACTTTAACGCTAAATTCGGGGATGGATGCGCGAATTTCGCCGAAGATCGCCGCCGGGGTGGTTTGAGGGCTGGCGGGGGTGCTTATCCTGCCCCTTGAGCCCTTCGCCGATCTGGGTGAGTGATCGTACAACATCCAATTGCCAAAAAGAGCCGCTCTGGCTTATATGCCCGGATCGAAAATGACCAGCCGCGAATCCCACCACCTCGACCGCAAGTCACTTCGCCTCGTCACCGGCTCGAAGACTGACTTTGATGCACTTGCACAAGACTGCGTATGCTTCGCGAACGCCGTGGGCGGCACATTGCTCATCGGCGTCGAGAATGACACCGACGCCCCGCCCGCAAGTCAACGCATCGTCCCCTCCCTGCTCGACCGTATCCGCAAGCGTGTCGGCGAGCTGACCGTGAACGTACAGGTGGCGCCGGAACTGAAGCGCCACGAGAACGGCGGCGAATACATCGCGCTCATCGTTCCCCGTGCGCAAGGTGTTGCCTCGACCAGCGATGGCCGCTATTTCCTGCGCGTCGGGGACACCTGCCGCCCCATTGTCGGCGATGATGTGATGCGCCTTGCCAACGAGCGTCCGGCGACGCCTTGGGAGATGATGACCTCGCTGGGTGTGCAAAGCGCGGATGCCGATTCTGCAAAGGTCATTGACCTCTGCGCGCGGCTGCGTGCATCGGATCGGGTCAAGGCGTCGGTGAAGGAAAAGACCAACGACGAGTTGCTTGCGCACTACGCTCTTGCGGCGGGAAATGTCCTGACAAACCTTGGCGTACTTCTGGTCGGTGGCAAACACGATTGCGCGAATCTGGGCAGCGCGCCCATCGTGCAAGCCATCAAGTACGACGAACGGGAAGTGAAGGTCGCCAAGTGGTGCTGGGATGATTGGGCGCAGTCGCCGATAGAGTTGATAGACGCCATTTGGGAGGGCATCCCCGATTTTCGCGAAAGCTACGAAATTCCCGATGGCATGTTTCGCACCCAACTGCCGGCCTATGACAAGCTCGTCGTTCGCGAACTGTTGGTCAATGCCTTCGTCCACCGCCCATACACGCAGCGTGGCGATATCTATCTGAACCTGCACCCGGATCGCCTCGAAGTTGTGAATCCGGGCCGTCTTCCCATCGGCGTTACGCCGCAGAACATTCTCCATGAAAGCCGCCGTCGCAACGACGGACTGACGCGCATCTTTCATGATCTGAAGCTGATGGAGCGCGAGGGCAGCGGCATCGACCTGCTTTTCGAGCGTTTGCTGGCGAGCGGACGTCAGAGACCCACCATCCGTGAGGGCATTGACTCGGTTCACGTCACCGTATCTCGGCGTGTGATCCAACCCGGCGTCGTCAATCTGCTTGCCGAAGCAGACAGGCGCTATTCACTCACCCAGCGTGAACGCATCACGTTTGCGCTCATTGCGCAGACCGAAGGCATTGCCGCTGTGAAACTCGGCCTGGAATTGGAACTGCCTGAACCAGCCGCGCTGCGCCCCTGGCTCGGCCGGCTTCTGACATGGGGCCTGATCGAACAATCGGGCAGAACGAGCGCCACGCGCTACTTTGTCCCGCCGGGGCTGTTGCGCAACGCCGGACTCGACGCGCTTACGACGCTGACGCGGGTGCAGCCCCATCGGCTACGGGCGCTTATCCTGGAAGACCTGGAGCGTTTCCCGGATTCGTCGAAGGCCGATATTTGGCGTCGAGTCGGGCCGGAAATCCCGGAGCGCACTTTCCGCCGTGCGCTCGAAGAACTCGTGGAATCAGGTCGGGTTACCGCCAGAGGCGAGACGCGGGCTCGCAGGTTCAACTTGAAGCCCGGTGTTTCTGGCCACGAAGGACACGGTGTTCAATGAACGTACGGCCTGAAGCACGCAACTGATTCAAAAATATAAAAATTCATTCTGGCCACATCGTCGTGGTGGCCAGAAACACTGCAATCTGGGGAATCAAAGAAACGCGATGCGCTGAGGGAGCGCGGCGGGGCTGGCAGGGCGCTTATCCCGCCCCGGCGGAAGCCCGCTTGATCGCCAGCGCCTTCAGCCCTTCGTCGATCTGCGTGCGTGCAGCGGGCAACTCAAGCCGACCGGCGTCCACTTCCACCAGCACGTCGAGGATCAACTCGGCGTCGTC
>JAITMN010000206.1 GCA_031277355.1 Nevskiaceae bacterium
GAGCTTGCCAAACGTCTGGATCAGCTTGAAGCGCGCATCGAGAAAAGGCTGCTCACCCACGATGAAGCCATCACCGCCATCCTCTCGGCCATCCGCGAACTGATGAACCCGCCGGAGCCCAAGCGCCGCTCCATCGGCTTTACCGCCGACATCAGCTAACCCAAATGAGCGCCGAAGCGGCGAAACCGCCCCCAACGCCCCGCCACCTGCCGCTTTTGCGAGCCCAGTCACGGGCGGCGGGTCAGGGCTGTGTCAGAATCCCCGGCAATTTAACAATTGCCTCCGCGCGAACCTTCACTAAACTGCCCCTTTTCGACAGCCCCTTTCACGCGATCCCATGAACGAAAACGCTGCCCTGGCCCAAACCACACGTCACGCGGTGCTGCTCTCCGGGCTGCCGCAGCGCTTGGTGCAGGACGGCGTCGTCACCGAGCATGAGGCGCGCACGGCGCTGCTGGCGGCGCGGGAGCGAAAATCCCACTTCGTCACGCAGTTGGTGGCCGCAGGCGCGGCCAAGCCGCGCGACATCGCCGTGGTGGCCTCGATGGACTTCGGCGTGCCGCTGATGGACCTCGACGCGCTGACCATCGACTCCGACGTCACCCGGCTGGTGTCGGAAAAGCTGCTCGCCAAGCATCGCGTGCTGCCGATGTACCGGCGCGGCAAGCGGCTGTTTCTCGGCGTGGCCGATCCCACCGACCTGCACGCCATCGACGAGATCAAGTTCCAGACCGGCCTGTCGGTAGACGCCATTGTCGTCGAAGACGACAAGCTCCAACGCGCGGTGGACAAAGCCATCGAGCAGTTCGAGGCGCAGGCCAACATGCTGGCGGTCGACGATGAGATGGTCGATCTGCAAGGGCTTGAAATCTCCGGCGGCGATGATCTGGAAGGCGAGGCCAGCGCCACCACCGATGTTGACGACGCGCCCATCGTGCGCTTCGTCAACAAATTGATGCTGGATGCGATTCGTCGCGGCGCTTCAGACCTTCACTTCGAGCCCTACGAAAAAATCTATCGCGTGCGCTTTCGCATGGACGGCGTGCTGAAGGAAATCGCGCAGCCGCCGGTGCAACTGGCCCCGAAACTCGCTGCACGCCTGAAGGTGATGGCACGCCTTGATATCGCCGAGCGCAGAGTGCCGCAGGATGGCCGCATCAAGATGCGGCTGTCGAAGAACCGCGCCATCGACTTTCGCGTGAGCACCTGCCCCACGCTGTACGGCGAAAAAATCGTGATGCGTATTCTCGACCCTTCGCAGGCGATGCTGGGCATCGACGCGCTGGGCTACGAGCCATTCCAGAAAGACATCTACCTCAAGTGCCTCGCCAAACCTCAGGGCATGATTCTGGTCACCGGGCCCACGGGTTCGGGCAAGACGGTGTCGCTGTACACCGGCCTCAACATCCTCAATCGCGAAGACACGAACATCTCCACCGCCGAAGACCCGGTGGAAATCAATCTGCCCGGCGTGAATCAGGTGAACGTGAATCCGAAGGTGGGTTTGACCTTCGCCTCTGCGCTGCGCGCCTTCTTGCGCCAGGACCCCGACGTGGTGATGGTGGGCGAAATTCGTGATCTGGAAACCGCCGAGATTGCGATCAAGGCGGCGCAGACGGGCCATCTGGTGCTCTCCACGCTACACACCAACGATGCGCCGCAAACACTCACCCGCCTCGTGGACATGGGCGTGAAGCCTTATGCCATCGCCACGTCGGTGAGTCTGATCATCGCGCAGCGTTTGGCGCGGCGGCTGTGCGTGCATTGCAAGCAGCCCATCGACGTGCCCGCCGAAGCGCTGCGCAAGGAAGGCTTTCCCGATGAGGAAATCGCCAGAGGCTTTCAGGTCTTCGCGCCGAAGGGTTGCAATCACTGCACCGATGGCTACAAGGGCCGCATGGGCATCTATCAGGTGATGCCGGTGACTGAAGAGATCGGTCATCTGATCATGACGGGCGGCAACGCGATGGAAATCACCGCGTCGGCCAAGGCCAGCGGTGTGTGGGACTTGCGGCGGGCGGGGCTTGCCAAAGTATCCGCAGGGCTCACCAGCCTGGAAGAAATCAACAGCGTGACGATTGACTAAGGGCGACTGAAGAACATGGCGCAATCCAGCACCGCGATACGCACGATCAAACGCGACACGGCCTACGTTTGGGAAGGGCGCGACAAGCGCGGCAAGATCGTCAAGGGCAAGACGCTGGCCAAGGACGAACCCTCGCTGCGCGCGGAACTGCGCCGTCAGGGCGTTGCGGCGAGCCGCATCCGCAAGCAGCCGCAACGCGGCCGTGGCGGCAAGGTCACGCCGGGCGACATCGCGATATTCAGCCGCCAGTTGGCAACGATGCTGGCGGCGGGCATTCCGCTGGTGCAGTCGTTCGAGATCGTCGGCGCAGGTCACGACAAGCCGGCGATGCAGCGGCTGATTCTCGACATCAAGGCCGATGTGGAAGGCGGCATGTCGCTGCACGAAGCGCTGGCCCGCAGGCCGCTGCAGTTCGACGATCTGTATGTGAATCTGGTGGAAGCCGGCGAACAGGCCGGTGCGCTCGAAGGCATGCTCGACAAGGTCGCCACCTACAAGGAAAAAACCGAAGCGTTGAAGAAGAAGGTGAAGAAAGCCCTCTTCTATCCCACGGCGGTGCTGATCGTGGCCATCATCGTCACGATCATTCTGCTGGTATTCGTGATCCCGACGTTTGAAGGATTGTTCAAGGACTTCGGCGCTGATCTGCCCGCTTTCACGCGGATGGTCATTGATCTGTCGCAGGCCATTCGCTCCAAGACCGGCATCGTGTTGGCGCTGGCGCTGCTCGCGGGCGGCTATGCTTTCTTCTACTTCAAGAAGCGCTCGCGGCGCATGCGCAGAACGCTCGATCAGCTCTCGCTGAGGATACCCATCATCGGCCCCATCCTGAACAAGTCGGCCATTGCGCGTTTTGCGCGCACGCTGTCCACGATGTTCGCCGCCGGTGTGCCGTTGGTGGAGGCGATGGAATCGGTGGCCGGCGCCACCGGCAATGTGGTGTACGAAAACGCCACGCTGGCGATGCGCGATGAAGTCGCCACCGGCACGCGGCTGCAACGGGCGATGGAGAACGTCAATCTGTTCCCGAACATGGTGATTCAAATGATCGCGGTGGGCGAGGAAGCCGGCGCGCTCGATGAGATGTCGGGCAAGGTCGCCACGTTCTACGAAGCCGAAGTCGATAACTCGGTGGATGCGATGTCGAGCCTGCTCGAACCGCTGATCATGGCGGTGCTCGGCGTGCTGGTGGGTGGCCTCGTCATCGCGATGTACCTGCCCATCTTCAAGCTCGGCCAGGTTGTGTGATCGCACTGCTGTCGCAGTCGCCGCCGCTGTTCATCGGCGTCGTCTTCGTGCTGGGGCTGCTGGTGGGCAGCTTCCTGAATGTGGTGATTCATCGCGTGCCGGTGATGCTGGAACGGGCATGGCGGCGCGAATTGGCTTCGCTCGATGATGACAAGGGCAACGCAACGCCGCCGCCCGATGAACCGCGCTACGACTTGATCCGCCCCGCATCGGCTTGCCCCGGTTGCCGCGCGCCGATTCGCGCGTGGCAGAACATTCCGGTGCTGAGCTATCTGATGCTCAAAGGCCGCTGCGCCAACTGCAAGCGGCCCATCGGGCTTCGCTATCCCATCATCGAACTGCTCACGGCGGTGATGTCGGCGGTGGTGGCGTGGAAGCTGGGTTTTGGTTGGGCCGCCGCCGCCGGGTTGGTGTTCACCTGGATGCTGATTGCGCTGGCCTTCATCGACATCGACACGCAATTGCTGCCCGACAGCCTCACGCTGCCGCTGCTGTGGATTGGCCTCGCCTGCGCGCTGTGGCTGCCGCAGGTTGCCGGCGCGCGCTTGCCGGTGGACCTTCGCGATGCGCTGATCGGCGCGATTGCCGGGTACCTGAGTCTGTGGCTGGTGTATCACCTGTTTCGTCTGGTCACCGGCAAGGAAGGCATGGGCTTTGGCGATTTCAAACTGCTGGCGGCGCTGGGCGCGTGGCTGGGCTGGCAGATGTTGCTGCCGGTGATCCTTGGCGCGGCGGGCGTCGGCGCTGTGGTGGGGCTTATCGCCATCGTGCTGCGCAAACGCGAAACCGGCGTGCCGATGGCCTTCGGGCCTTATCTGGCGGCGGCGGGCTGGCTGATGCTGGTGATCGGGCCGGAGTTGGTCAGCCGCTATCTGTCGCTGTATGGCCCGCGCTGAACGCGGCGCGCGTGTTCCGCGCATCGCGCTGACGGGCGGCATCGCCAGCGGCAAGTCCACGGTGGCGCGGCTGTTCGAAACGCTCGGCGCGCGGCTGATCGACACGGATCACATCGCCCGCGAGGTGGTGCGGCCCGGAACGCCCGGGCTGCAAGCGATCATCGAGCGTTTCGGCGAAGGCGTGCTGGCGGAGGATGGCAGCCTGAACCGCGCCGCGCTGCGCGCGTTGGTGTTTGCCGACGCCGCCGCGCGAGCGGACCTCGAAGCGATACTGCATCCGCGCATCCGCGACGAAGTGGACGCGCGTTCGGCCACTCTGGGCGGTCCGTATCAATTGATCGCGGTGCCGCTGCTGGCCGAGACCCTCACGCAGCATCGCTACGACCGCGTGCTCGTGGTGGACTGCGACCCCGCGCAACAACTCACGCGCCTGATGCAGCGCGATGGCATCGACGCCACCGCCGCGCAGCGTATTCTCGACGCGCAGGCCACGCGGGCGCAGCGGCTTGCCATTGCCGATGATGTGATTCTCAACGATGGTGAGGTGTCGCATCTGGCCGCGCAGGTGGAAAGGCTGCATTGGGCTTACCTCCAGACGGCTGGTTATGCACAATAGGCCGATGTCACAGGAAGATCACGCAGAACCCGAAGCCGGCGCAACGACGCTGATGTTCGAGCAGCCGCTGAACGAGCGGATGCGCACGCTGCTGCGCCTGGACTATCTCTACAATCAGGCGCTGTACCACAACGAGAAAGCCTCGCAGTGGGGCAGCCGCGCGGCGGTGGCGAGCCTGATCGACATTCTGGCGATCACCACGCGCACCGACGTGCGTTCGGAAGTGCTGAAGGAAATCGAGCGCCATCTGGCGCAATTGCAGAAATTCGAGACCAAACCCGGCGTGGACATGGCGCGGCTCGGCGCGCTGACCAGCAACCTGACGCGCCTGCGCAGTGCGTTGTCCGCTGCCGGCGCGGCCTATCTGCAACCGCTGCGCGACTCGGAGTTCCTCGCGGCCATCAAGCATCGCAGCGCAATTCCGGGCGGCACCTGCGAGTTTGATCTGCCCGATTACTACTTCTGGCTCAACCAGGACGCCGCGCAGCGCAGTCAGGCGTTCAGCCAGTGGCTGGCGCTGCTGCGGCCGCTGTGCGATGCGGTGGCCGAAGTGCTGTGGCTGACGCGCCAGAACGGGCATGGCCGCAAGGAAACCGCCGCAGGCGGCACGTTCACGATCAATTTCGACCGCGACACGCCGCTGCAATTGCTGCGCATCTGCCTGCCGGCCGAAGCCGGCCTGTATCCGGAGATCAGCGGCAGTCACCATCGTTGCAGCGTGCGTTTTTTACAATGGAATGGGCTGTCGGCGCGGGCCACGCAGACCGATAGCGACGTGCCGTTTCAATTGATTACCTGCTGCTGATGCCCGGCAGCGCGCCAACGCCCATCGTGAAATGCCCCTCCTGCCAGAAGCAGGTGGCGTGGATCGAAAGCTCGCGCTGGCGGCC
>JAITMN010000255.1 GCA_031277355.1 Nevskiaceae bacterium
GGGCGCGTGGATGGCTTCTGGGAGATTGGCCTGAAAGCCTGGGACACCGCCGCCGGCAGCCTGCTGATCCGCGAGGCGGGGGGGCTGATCGGCACGCTGGACGGGGCCGAATACAAGCAGAACGGCAACATCGTGGCCGGCAACCCGCGCATCTTCAACGCGCTGGTGGAGGCGCTGGCCCCGGACCTGCCGGAGGCGCTGCGCGAGGGCGGCGGGGCGTAGTTTCCAAGGCGGATTTGCAAATCGCCCACGCCGTGGTTACATTTCACCCACTCAATGGGTGATTTACAAAAACCAGATTCTCCCGCCCTTCTCCGGGCCATGATTGGCCGGGTGCAGCAGGCGCTCGCCCTGTTCCCCGTCGTCGTGCTGACCGGCGCCCGCCAGACCGGCAAGAGCACGCTGGTCCGCACCGACCCGGCCCTGCGGGAACGGCGCTACATCACTCTGGATACTGCGATCAACCGCGAACTGGCCGCTGCCGACCCCCGGACACTGCTCACCGGCCAGAACGGTGAGGCGCTCACCATCGACGAAGTGCAGCGCACCCCGGACCTGTTGCTGACGATCAAGGAACTGGTGGACGCCAACCGCACCAACGGACGCTTCCTGCTCACCGGCTCGGCCAACCTGCTGCTGCTGCATCACGTCTCCGAATCGCTGGCCGGACGCGCGCGCTACCTGACGCTGTGGCCGATGACCCGCCGCGAGCAGTTGGGTCAGGCTCGCTGCGGAGTGTGGAGCGAAGTATTCGCGCAGCCCTGCCCACAATGGCCCGCCCTGTTCGCGCAGCAAGACGCGCCCGCAGAACCCTGGCGCAACCTTGCCCTGCGCGGCGGCTATCCGCTGCCTGCCCTGCTCAACACTCCCACCGCCGACGCCGACCGCGAGGAAATCTTCTCCGGCTATACGCAAACCTATCTGGAACGCGACCTGCGCAATCTTGCAGCCATCGACAGCCTCGTGGATTTCCGCCGCCTGATGCGCGCGCTGTGCCTGCGTCTCGGCGGCGTGCTCAATCAGGCCGATCTGGCGCGCGACACGGGCATCCCACGCACCACGGTCGGGCGTTACCTCAGCTTGCTCGAAACCTCCTATCAACTCGTGCGCATCGAACCCTACGCGGTGAATCGCAACAAGCGGCTGGTCAAATCGCCCAAGCTCTATTGGAGCGACACGGGCCTTGCATTGCACCTGACCGGCTCGCGCGAACCCGGCGGTGCGCATCTGGAGAACATCGTCTGCAACGATCTGCTGGTCTGGCGCGAACTGGACCCGGCCCGCCCCGACATTCTTTTCTGGCGCACGTCCAGCGGCGAGGAAGTGGATTTCGTGATCGAACGTCAGGGCCGGTTGCTCGGTGTTGAAGTCAAAGCCTCCACTTCCCCCGGCTACAACGACTCGAAAGGATTGCGCGTGTGGCTGAATGAATACCGCGATGAAGCGCTCGGCGGTCTGCTGCTGCATGGCGGCGAAGAAACGTTCTGGATCGCCGAGCGCGTGCTGGCGGTGCCGTGGTGGAAGGTGATTTGATGATGACGGCAGCCGGCGGGTCTGTTACCGTCAACGTCACAGGAAACTTCTGCCCATGACTTCCCCAGCACCCATTCACCTGCTTTCCCGCGTCGTAGTAGCGCTCGCAATCGTAAGCGACGCGCCGTAGGGAATCTTTTGCAACTGTAGACCAACCCCCTGTCGGCGCTGCCGGCAGGGGGTTTTGCTTATCCAGGCCGGCTGTTTCCCTCAGGGTTCCAACGAGGAACCACGATGCCATTCAGACCAGAGCCCATTGAACCGCCCTGCAACGGCGCGGAACTGATCGTTCATCTGCTCGAACAGCAGGGCGTGCGCATCATCGCCGGCATCCCCGGCGGCACGCTGCTGCCTTTGTATGAAGCGCTCGGAAATTCGAGCGCGATTGCCCACGTCCTGCCGCGTCATGAACAGGCGGCGGGCTTCATCGCGCAGGGCATCGCGCGCATCACCGGCAAGGCCGGGGTTTGCCTCGCCACTTCCGGTCCCGGCGTAACGAACATCATCACCGCGATTGCCGACGCCAAGCTCGATTCGGTGCCGCTGATCTGCATCGCCGGGCAAGTGCCCACGCATCTGATTGGCACCGATGCGTTTCAGGAAGTTCGCACCATCGAGATGGTGCGGCCGATCACCAAGGCGTGCTTCTTCGTGCAACGTGCGGAGGAATTGGTGCGCGTGATTCCCGAAGCGTTCCGGATCGCCGAAAGCGGCAGACCGGGACCGGTGTTGATCGACATTCCGAAGAACGTGCAGATGCAGCGATGGGAGCATTCCGTGCTGCCGGAGACTGCCGCTTCGCTCACGGCGCAGCAGCCCGCCGCGCAAACGCACCGGAGCGCATCGGCCATCCACTTCGACCGCGCCATCGAAATGATCGATCACAGCAGCAGGCCCGTGCTGTATGTCGGCGGCGGTGTCGTCAAAGCACGCGCGCATGAACTGGTGCGTGAACTGGCGCAGCGGCTCGACATTCCAGTGGTCACCACATTGATGGCGCTGGGCACGCTTGCCAGCGAGCATCGACTGAATCTGGGGATGCCTGGCATGCACGCGGCGCGCTACACCAATCGCGTCATCGATGAATGTGATCTGTTGATCGCCATCGGCGCGCGCTTTGATGATCGCGCCACCGGCACGCCGGAACACTTCGCCGCGCGGGCACGCATCATTCACATCGACGTGGACGAGCGCGAGTTGGGCAAGATCAAGCAGCCTGCGCTTGCCATCGCATGCGATGCGCACACCGCGTTGACCGAACTGCTGCGCCGGACAAGCCCCGCGCAGCGTCCCGCATGGCTTTCGCGCATACGCCAGTTGCGCGCGGCGTATCCGCTGCGCATGCCGCGCGTTCACGAACTGTGCTCACCCTACGGCATCGTGCGCGCCGTGAGCGAACTTGCCCCGCGCGACTGCCTCATCACCACCGACGTGGGCCAGCACCAGATGTGGGTGGCGCAGGCATTTGCGTTCTCGCGCCCCGACCGCTGGCTCACCTCTGGCGGACTCGGCACGATGGGCTTTGGTCTTCCCGCCGCCATCGGCGCAGTGCTGGCGCAACCGGACGCCACCGCGCTGTGTTTCACCGGCGATGGCAGCCTGCAAATGAACATTCAGGAACTGGCGACGCTGGCCGAACTGAACCTCGATGTAAAAATCATTCTGCTCGACAATGCCGCGCTCGGGCTCGTGCGCCAGCAACAGGAGTTGTTTCATCGGCGGCGCTTCGTGGCCTCGCAATACGAACAGCCGCCGCGCTTCACAGCCATTGCCGAAGCCTTCGGCGTTCCGGCAATCGACCTGGGTCGCAGCGCCGCTCCGCGCGCCGCGCTCGCCGCTGCACTGCGCGAGAAAGGCCCGATGCTGGTGCGTGTGCCGATAGACGCCAGCGAACATGCGCTGCCGATGGTGAAGCCGGGCGCGGCAAACAGTGAGGCGGTGGATCATGCATGAAATGTCTTCATATTGAAATTTCCGCTTTAAAAGCGGAAAATAAGATATGATTAAATCAAAGCGATTGGCCCTTTCATCCTACGTCTCCAGCCTGCTTGCAGCAGGCCGAGGAGTCTTTTCTGCGGATGAAGCGCAAAAGCAGATCGGCGTCAGCCGTGGCGCATTCCTCGATGCCGCAGAACGCTTGCAGCGGCGTGGCCAACTCATCCGGCCCCGGCGTGGTTTCTATGCAATCGTGCCGCCCCAGCACTCCCTGATCGGAGCACCGCCGCCCGAATCGTACATCGACATGCTGATGCGTCATGAAAAGCGCCCTTACTACGCGGGGCTGTTAACGGCGGCGGCAATCCACGGCGCTTCTCATCAAGCCGTCATGGAGTTTCAAGTCGTCACAAACAAACTACTGCCCAACATCGAGGCCGGACGGACACGAATCGCTTTTTCCTACCGCAAGAACATGGCGGCGGTGTCGTCGGGAATCGAAGATCGCAAGACACAATCCGGCTATATGAAGCTGTCATCTCCCGAACTGACGGCGCTTGATCTGGTGCGATATCGCCAATCGGCTGCGGGTCTGGACAACATCGCAACCGTGCTTTCCGAGCTTGCCGAACGGCTACAACGGAAAAAACTTGCCTCCCTGTCAAACGCTTTCGAAAAAGCCGTCGTACAACGGATCGGACACCTGCTCGAAAGGCTGGGACATGCGTCGATTGCCGAAGCGATGTTCACGGCATTGTCGGCCCGCGGACCTCGATCATGGGTCGAACTGGACCCGAAGCAAGCGGGCAACCCCTATCTATCACCACCGCCAACTGAACGCGACGAACTGTGGCGCGTGATCGTTCGACGGCCACCGGAGATCGACGAATGATCCCGCAGGACTACATCACCGCCTGGAGCCGCATCGCGCCTTGGGCAAACCAGCGGCAAGTCGAACAAGACCTCATCATCAGCCGCACGATTGTCACCATCTTCTCCGATCCGTTCCTGCGCGGCGAGTTGCGCTTTCGCGGCGGCACTGCGCTCAACAAGCTGCATTTCCCCACGCCGCTGCGCTATTCCGAAGACAATGCTGGCGACCAAACTGCGGGCTTTGCTTCAACGCGACAAGGGCCGCGACCTTTTCGACCTCGATCACGCACTCACCGTGTTCGAGAGGCTGGACACAGCCCGAATCGTCAAATGTTTTCTGCTCTACCTTGAAAAGGCACAGACGAGCATTTCGAGAGCCGAGGCGCAAAGACGCTGAACGATGAAACACTCAAGGCCGCCTTTGCCAGAGTGATGGAGGAACTGATCGACCGAATACCCGGCGACGAGTGGGCGAAAGCCGGGGAAATGCGGGAGCGTTTTGAAGTCTAAACACGCTTGCAGCAACCGCCCTCAATCCGTATCGCCAGCCGCCGAACCCCCGCCCATGCCGATACCCATACCCATTCCCATACCTGCACCCATTGCACCGCCACCGCCGCCCGCACCGCCTCCACCACCAGTTCTGCCCGCGCCGCCCTTCTCCCCAGCGCCGCCTTCGCCCTTGCCGCTCTTGGCAACGACGCGCGCCGGTCCCTGCTTCGGAACGGCAAGCTCGCGGGGAATCGGGTCCAGATCGAGCACCTGGCGGATGAATTCACGCAGCGACACGACCAACTCATCGGTGGCGGTCGGCTGACCCGAAGCAAGCTGCGTTGCAGCCTTCACCGCAAGCCGTACCTGTTCTTCAGTGCCCAGCAGAATGATGTCGGACAGCGCCGCCTCAACCGCATCGCGCATGCGCCGCGCGCGTTCGTTGTCTTCCAGCGGATCGGCGTTGCTGGTATCGGCGGCTTTCAAACGCAGATCGCGCAGATGCACGGGGCTGACGGCAAGCTCGCCGGTGAAGGAACCGCCCAGCGTCTTGTAGGCGGCAATCAACGTGCGCAGACGTTCGTTGATCTGCCGGTTCTCGCGTTCGCGCCGCTGCTGCATCGTTTGCATCACGATCAGGCGGATGCTCACACCGATCAGCGTGATCAGCACCAGGCCGAGCAGCGTCGTCAAAATGCCCTGCCACGAACTGAAGTCCAAGTTGCGCATGCGAAGTCCTTGTCGCGCGTGTCAGCGCTGATTGTCGATAAGCACCGGCTCGATGACATCGGCGGGCTTGAATCCAAACACCGCGCCATAAAAATAAAGCTCCGCTTCCAGACTGCGCACGATGTTCTCGGCCCTGCGAAAACCATGCTGCTCACCGGCGAAGGTCACATACGCCACCGGCGTGCCCTTTTGCCGCAGCACCGTGGCCATCATTTCCGATTGATTCGGCGGCACGACCTTGTCTTCCAGTCCCTGAAACAAAATCAACGCCGCCGAAATGTTGTCGGCAGAATGAATCGGCGAACGGGCACGATACACATCGCGGGCCGCCGGATACGGACCGATCAGCGAATCCAGATATCGCGATTCAAACTTGTGCGTGTCGCGCGCCAGCACTTCCACATCGCTGACGCCGTAGTAACTGGCCCCGGCCTTGAACGTGTCGTGAAACGCCAGCGCTGCCAGCGTCGTGTAGCCGCCCGCACTGCCACCACGAATAGCGATGCGATCACCATCCACCTTGCCCTGCGCCACCAGATATCGCGCGCCATGAACCACATCGTCCACATCGAACACGCCCCACTGCCCCTTGAGCCGGTCGCGATACGGCCGCCCATAGCCGGTGCTGCCGCGATAGTTCACGTCGAGCACCGCAAAGCCGCGACTGGTCCAGAACTGCGTCCGCGAATCCAGCGCCGAACTCGTGGCGCCCGTGGGACCGCCATGCGTCAACACCAGCAGCGGCGGCTTGTGGCCCGCAGGCGCGGAGAACTGCGGATTCTTCGGCGCATAAAAGAACGCATGGGCGATGTCGCCTGCGCTGGTTTCATAGGCAATGGCCTCAGGCGATGAAATCCACTGTGATTCCAGACTGTCGGGACTGGAACGGCGCAACACTTCAATCTGCACCGAAGCCGACGCCGACAACGACGCCAACGACATCCGCGCAATCACCGGTCCCTGCACCGGCGAACCGCCGATGAAAACCACCGCCTGCGCATTGGCTGCGATGGATTCCAGTGGTTCCAGCTCCATGTCCACCGGCTCGAATCGACGCGATGGCGTATCGATGAAAGCCATTCGCCATCGCCCGTTCTGACTATAGGTCACCGCGATGCGCTGCGCGTCGATGAAGGCGTAAGTTGCCGCACTGAACGACCACTGCGCCGTGCCGAACTCGGCCGGCATCGGATGAATGGCAACAGCCTCGCGAGTCGACGCATCGCGCCGATACAGATTCCACCCGCCGGTGCCATCCGACACATAGTAACGCTCGCCATCGGGCGACCAACTGGGCTGGAAGATGGATTCATTGTCTGCGCCCGCCACCAATTCGCGTGCGCCGAGCGCACCATCCTCTGCAATCTCCGCCACCCACAACTGCGTGCCATCCCAGGGCATGTTCGGATGATTCCACTGCAACCACGCCAGTTTGCGACCATCGGGGCTGATGATCGGATCGGAATAAAAATCTGCGCCCGAAACCAGCACCGCATCGGGCTTGCCGCCACGCACATCCACCGCAGCAATCGTATTGACCGGCTCCGCATCACCGCGCGCGTGATCCTCGCGCACCAGCACCAGCCGGCCACGGGCTTCATCCATCACACCATCGGCATAGAAATAACCTTCGGCGGTCAGCGGCTCGGGAGAACCGCCGGACGCCAAACGATAAAGGCGCTGATCGGCGAAATTGGAGAAATAAACCACGCCACGATGCACAACAAATGCGCCGCCGCCATACTCATGCACGCGCGTGCGCACGTTCACACCGGACGGCGTGACATCAACCACATTGCCATCAGCAGTTCGCTTGACGATGACGTTTCTGCCGCCCTCCGATGCGCGGCCTTCCACCCAATACACCTCATCGCCATCGAGCGCGACCTGCGCGAACCGCAGCGCGCCAGCCGTGACGCGAGCCGCAGTGAGTGGAGATTTCCATTCGCCATAAGGCGCAATCGTTTCAGACATCGGCAACTCCGGATTCGATGGCGAGCACGCGCCAAGCACAAGCACCGCGCACAACAACGCGCCGCGCGCTGCGAAAACCCGCGCCCTGGGCTCATCTGCTGTCATCCTTTTCACGTTCGTGTATTTTGCAGCATCCATGAGGTCGATTCATCCAATGGCCGTGTTGCTCGGCGCTCTTGCCGGCCTGCT
>JAITMN010000265.1 GCA_031277355.1 Nevskiaceae bacterium
TCGTCAGCATGTATTGCTACACCTGTTACCGCTCGACTTGCATGTGTTAAGCACGCCGCCAGCGTTCAATCTGAGCCAGGATCAAACTCTTCACTTGAAGGTTTTGAGCTTCAAACAAATAGAGCAATCAAAGGCCCATAAGCTGGACTTTTGGTCACTCGGTCAATTTGCACAAAGTGCATGACACGAGTCCCCACACAAATTACCTGCCAAATTTTTAAACAACACCGAGCCGCCAGGGGCATCGGGGGAGTCGTTCGGCCGCTTTGGGCCTCCCGACAAAGGGGGCGAAATTGTAGCGACTTTCGCCGCCTCGTCAAGCCCTCTTTTGCAATCTTTTTCGCTGATTCTGCTTGGGCCCGGCTGGGCTGCGGCAGTGGTCAAGCGAAGGGCGCGCAGTATAGCCACGCAAAAGGGGCTGTCAACGTTGCTTTTGGGCAACTTTTGTGGACGGGAAAGCGATTACTTCGGTGGCGAAATTCGCACGCGGGCGAAGCGGCGCGGGCCGAGTTGCAGGATGTGTTCGGCGTTGGCCGCAAGGCGCGCTTCGCGGTCGGTGATCTTTGCGCCATCCACGCGCACGGCCCCTTCGGTGATCTTGCGATGGGCCTCGCCATTGCTGGCCGCCAGGCCCGCCTCTCTCAGCGCGGCGGCGAGTTTGATGCCGTCGGCGTCGGTGGCGCAGACATGTTGCAAGGGCAGATCGGTGGGCAGTGTTTTTTGCGAAAAGCGCGCGATGAAATTTTCGCGGGCCTGCGTAGCGGCGGCGCGATCGTGGAAGCGCGCGACGATTTCTTCGGCCAGCTCGAATTTCACATCGCGCGGATTGCGGCCTTCGGTGACGGCGCGCTGCAATTGCGCGATGTCGGCGAGGGGGCGGAAGCTCAACAGCTCGAAGTAGCGCCACATCAGCGTGTCGGAGATCGACATCAGCTTGCCGAATTGCGTGTCGGCGTCTTCGGCGATGCCAACGTAATTGCCGAGAGATTTCGACATTTTCTGCACGCCGTCGAGACCTTCCAGCAACGGCACGGTGAGCACCACTTGCGGTTCCTGGCCGTAGTGTTCCTGCAACGAACGGCCTACGAGCAGGTTGAATTTTTGATCCGTGCCGCCGAGTTCCACATCGGCTTTCAATGCCACCGAATCGTAGCCTTGCACCAGCGGGTACAGGAATTCATGCAGCGCGATGGGCTGATTGGCGCGAAAACGCTTGGTGAAATCATCGCGCTCGATCATGCGCGCGACGGTGTATTTGGCGGCGATTTCGATGAGACCGGCGGCGCCCATTGGCGAGAACCAGCGCGAGTTGAAATCCACGCGGGTTTTTTCACCGTCGAGAATCTTGAAGACCTGCTTCTCGTAGGTGATCGCGTTGGCTTTGATTTCATCGGGCGTCAGGCGCGGGCGCGTGATGTTGCGGCCGGTGGGGTCGCCGATCATGCCGGTGAAGTCGCCGATGAGGAATACGACTTCATGGCCGAATTGCTGGAACTGGCGCATCTTGTTGATCAGCACCGTGTGGCCCAGATGCAGGTCGGGCGCGGTGGGATCAAAGCCGGCTTTGACCACCATCGGGCGGCCGCGCACGAGCTTCTTGCACAGATCGGGTTCGGTGAGGATGTCTTGCGCGCCGCGCTTCAACTCTGCGAGTTGCTGGGCAAGCGCGCCGGTGAGGGCCGGGGCTTCTGGGCTGTTCATAAGATATGCGCCACAGCATAGCGGATGAGGCGGCGGGCGTGCCAATCCTGCCGCGTCAGAACATCTCCCGGTGCAGCCCCAGCGTCGCCATCACTTTGCTGGCGATTTCCTCGATGGAGGTGTGCGTGGTGCTCAGCGTGGGAATACGCTGGGCACGGAACAATTCTTCGGCCGCCGCGACCTCGCGTTTGCAGGTCGCCAACTGCGCATAGTGCGAGTTGGGGCGGCGCTCCTGACGAATCTGATGCAAACGATCCGCGTCGATGGTCAGGCCAAAGAGCTTGTTTCGGTAGGGACGCAGACGCGGCGGCAGACGGTCGGTTTCCAGGTCCTCGTCGGTGAGCGGATAGTTCGCGGCGCGGATGCCGTAGTGCAACGCCAGATACACGCAGGTGGGCGTTTTGCCGGCGCGCGACACCGCCACCAGCACCACTTCGGCCTGATCGTAGTTGATCGCCATGCCGTCATCGTGAGTCAGCGCGAAGTTCATCGCGTTGATGCGCTGATGATAGGTTTCAAAATCCACCATGCCATGCGCCCTGCCGACTCGCGATTGACGCTGCACGCCCAGCACCTGCTCCATCGGGTCGATGAACGGCGTGAATACGTCGAGCATCAGCGCGCCGCTGGCGCGCAAGTGCTCGCTGATCTGCGGATCGACGATGGTGTGGATCACGATGGGCTGGCGCTGGTAGCGCTGCCCGGCCTCGTGAATCAGCCGCGCCGCATCGCGGGCTTTGTCGGCATCATCGACGAAGGAAATGCGGCTCGTGAGAAAGCGAACGCTGCCAAATTGCGTCAGCAGGCTGTGGCCGATGGTTTCGGTGGTGATGCCGGTGCCATCAGATACATAGAACACCGGGTGTATGCTGGATTCGGCTTGGCTCATTTCGTTTGACGGGTAAACTGGTCTGCAAGACGAATCCTAAGCCAACGGAGTCCGGCGCATGAACCAAAACATTCTGTGGCTGCACGAACTGCGCCTGACGGATTTGGCCCGCGTCGGCGGCAAGAATTCCTCGCTGGGCGAGATGATCGCCTGCCTGACCGATCTGGGTGTGTCGGTGCCGGGAGGCTTTGCCACCACCGCCGAGGCGTTCAAGACGTTCATTGGGCACAACGATCTGAGCCGCCGTATTTTCGACCGGCTGGCTGCGCTCGACGTGGAGGATGTGCCGGCGCTGACTGCGGCGGGCAAGCAGATTCGCGGGTGGGTCATCGATGCGCCACTGCAACCGGAACTGGATGCGCAGGTTCGCGCCGCCTACGCAAAGCTGTGCGCCGACAACGGCGGTGGTGACGTTGCCGTGGCGGTGCGCTCATCGGCAACCGCAGAGGATTTGCCCGACGCCTCGTTCGCCGGGCAGCAGGAAACCTTCCTCAATGTGACCGGCGCGGACGATGTGGTGCGCAAGGTGAAGGAGGTCTTTGCCAGCCTGTACAACGATCGGGCGATTGCCTACCGCGTGCATCACGGCTTCAAGCATGAGGATGTGTTTTTGTCGGCCGGTGTGCAGCTGATGGTGCGCTCGGATGTGGGCGCATCGGGTGTGTTGTTCACGCTGGATACCGAATCGGGGTTTCGCGACGTGGTGTTCATCACCGCCAGCTACGGACTGGGCGAGATGGTGGTGCAAGGGGCGGTGAACCCGGATGAATTCTATGTTTACAAGCCGAATCTGCGCTCAGGCAGGCCCGCGATGCTGCGCCGTGCGCTGGGTGCAAAAGCCATTCGCATGGTGTATTCCAATGTTCCCGGCGAGCGGGTTCGCACCGAGGACACGCCCGCCGAACTGCGCGCACGGTTCTGCATCACCGACGAGGATGTGCAGGCGCTGGCGCGGCAGGCGCTCACCATCGAGCAGCACTATGGTCGTCCGATGGATATCGAATGGGCCAGGGATGGCGTCAGCGGCAAACTCTTCATCGTGCAGGCGCGACCGGAGACGGTGCGATCACGGGCCAAGGCCACGCGGATCGAGCGCTATAGCTTGCAGGCGCGCGGGACGGTGATCACCGAGGGTCGCGCTATTGGGCAGAAGATTGGCTGCGGCGTTGCCCGCGTGGTGCGTTCACTGGAAGACATGAACCGCGTGCAAGCCGGGGATGTGCTGGTCGCCGACATGACCGATCCGGATTGGGAGCCGGTGATGAAACGCGCCAGCGCCATCGTCACCAATCGGGGTGGGCGCACTTGTCATGCGGCCATCATCGCGCGAGAACTGGGCGTGCCGGCGGTGGTGGGCACGGGCAATGCGCTGGAGATGATCGAGGATGGCAAGCACGTTACCGTCAGTTGCGCCGAGGGGGATACCGGCACCATCTACGATGGCGTGCTGCCCTTTGAGCGCATCACGGCTGATCTCGACAACATGCCGCCCGCGCCGCTGAAGATCATGATGAACGTCGCCAATCCCGAGCGCGCCTTCGATTTTGCGCAGTTGCCCAACGCCGGGATTGGGCTTGCGCGATTGGAGATGATCATTGCCAGTCACATCGGCGTGCATCCGCTGGCCTTGCTGGAATACGATCGTCAGGACGCGGATATCAAGAGAAAAATCGACGCGCGCATGGCCGGTTATGCGGGTCCGGTTGATTTTTATGTTGACCGTCTGACCGAGGGCATCGCCACCATCACTGCATCGGTTGCGCCTGCGCCGGTCATCGTGCGCCTGTCGGATTTCAAGTCGAACGAATACGCCAACCTGATCGGCGGCGCGCGTTACGAACCGCAGGAAGAAAATCCGATGATCGGTTTTCGGGGCGCAAGTCGTTATGTCGATCCGGCGTTCGAACCGGCGTTTGCGCTGGAATGCCGCGCGGTCAAGCGTGTGCGCGAAAACATGGGCCTGACCAACCTGTGGGTGATGATTCCGTTCGTGCGCACGTTGGAGGAAGGCCGCGAGGTTATTCAAGTGCTGGCGCGACACGGATTGCGGCAGGGCGAACACGGCCTGAAAGTGATCATGATGTGCGAGATTCCCAGCAACGCGCTGCTGGCCGACGAGTTTCTTGAGATATTCGACGGCTTCAGCATCGGCTCCAACGACATGACGCAACTGACGCTGGGACTGGATCGCGACTCGGCCATCGTCGCCGACCTGTTCGACGAGCGCGATCCGGC
>JAITMN010000317.1 GCA_031277355.1 Nevskiaceae bacterium
GCCGTGGCGAAGGCTTCGTTGAAAGCCGAATCGCCCGGCACATACAACACCTGATGCGCAAGCTCGTGGAAAATCAGTGCAGCCAAATCAGCTTCGGAATAACGGCTCACCGTGGAGAGCAATGGATCGGCGATGCGGCCCAGCGTGGAGTACGCGGGCACACCACCGACGGTGACATCATCGCCCTTGGCCGCAAGCGATGAGGCGAACTCGCGCGCGCCGGTCTCACTGAAATAACCGCGATACGCCACACAACCGGCAATCGGGAAACACCATTGACGCGGCGACACCGACAACGCTGGCGCGGCAACCACATTCCACACCACATAGGGGCGATGGATGTCGGCATAGCTGCGATAGGCGGCGTTGTCGGGTAGCGCCAACTCGCGCGAGGCAAATTCACGGATGCGCTGCGCGCGCTGCAATTGCTCGCGCAGTTGCGCGTCGGTGTCGGGGCGGGCGAGCAGCTTGTCGATGGGCTCGCGGGCGCGCATCACCTGAAGCTGGCCGCGCGCGGCCTGCGCCAGATAGCCCGCGCCACAGCCGTGCAGCGTCACGGCGGCTGCGGCGATGCACACGGCGGCCACGATCAGGCGGCGCGATGGCGCAAAACGGCGCACTTTCAATCTGGCTTCCCCTATCATGCCGACAGAAGTCTATACGGACTGGGGACGGACATTACCGAGGAAGGCCCATGATTCGGACACCCCCTCCCGCGCTGGCGCGGCGTGCGCAATTTCTGTTGACGCTGCTGCTGGCCCTGAGCCTGCCTCACGCCGCGCTGGCGCAGGAATACAAGACCTCCAACAAGCCGCCGTTGCATGGCACGCACTGGGTGGCCATCACCGGCAAGCCGCTGGCCGCAAGCGCAGGCACGATCGTCTTCAATCAGGGCGGCAACGCCGTGGACGCCGCCTGCGCAATGCTCGCCGCCGCCGCAACGATGTGGGACACGCTGAGCTGGGGCGGGGAGACTCAGGCGCTGATCCACGACCCGCGCAGCGGCAAAGTGTTTGCGATCAACGCGCTCGGCGCGGCCCCCAGCGGCGCGACGCCCGAGTATTTCCGCGACAAACTGCACATGCCGTATCCGCCGGAGTATGGACCGCTGGCGGCGATCACACCCGGCACACCCGGCGGATTGATGGTGATGCTGTCGCGCTTCGGCACGATGAGTCTGGAACAGGTACTGGCTCCTGCAATGGAAATGGCGCGCGGCTATCCCATGGAAGCCACGCAGGCGCGGCAAGTGGCCGCAGCCGAAGCGCTGATTCGCACCTGGCCGGATACACGGCGCGTGATGCTGCCGCATTACGATGCCGCCTCGCCACGGACGCGCGGTGCGCCGCGCGCCGGCGAGATTTTCCGTCAACCCGAACTGCTCGCCACGTTGACGAAACTGGTGCAAGCCGAACGCGATGCTCGCGCCAAAGGCGCGAGCCGTGAAGACGCCATCATGGCGGCCTACGAGCGCTTCTATCGCGGCGACATCGCGCGTGAACTCACGCGCGCGGTGCAAGCCGCCGGCGGCCTCATCACGATGCAAGACCTCGACCGCTGGCAGGTGCATGTGGAGCAACCCGTCAGCACGCGCTACAAAGATATCGACGTGTACAAACTCAACTCCTGGGTGCAAGGCCCGGTGTTGCTGCAAATGCTGAACCTGCTCGAAGGTTTTGATCTTCGCAAAATGGGTTACAACTCGCCGCGCTACATCCACACGCTGTATCAGGCGATGAATCTGGCTTATGCTGATCGCGACTTCTACTACGGCGATCCGTATTTCCCGCCAAAGGAACCCATCGCCGGATTGCTCAGCAAGGAATACGCCAGGCAGCGCGCGGCGACGATGCCAACGGATCGCAACGATCCCACGGTGCGGCCCGGTGATCCCTATCCATTTCAGGGCGAGCGCAATCCCTTCGACAAGGTGCTCAAAGATTGGAAAATCCTGCGGCCCACAAAAACGGTCGCCAGTGTTCCGTTTGGTTTTGATCGCGAGCAGGCGCTGCGCGCGGGCACCACGTCGGTACAAGCGGCCGATGCGGCGGGCTGGGTGGTGTCGATCACGCCCAGCGGCGGCTGGATTCCCGCGTTCATCGCGGGCAATACCGGCGTCGGGCTGTCGCAGCGCATGCAAAGCTTTGATATGGACGCCAGCCGCAACCCGTTCAATGTGATGGAGCCGGGCAAACGCCCGCGCGCTACGTTGTCGCCATCGTTGGCGCTGCGCAATGGCAAACCGTTTCTGTCGTTCGCGGTGCAGGGCGGAGATTTTCAGGATCAGAACATGCTGCAATTCTTCCTCAACGTGGTGGAGTTCGGCATGGACCCGCAGCAGGCCAGCGAAGCGGCCAACATGGGCAGCTATCAGTTGCACAGCTCCTTCGATGAACACGTCAGCGAACCCGGCAAACTGCTGCTGCGCGCCGATACGCCGCAGCAAACGCAGGCGCGATTGGCGGGCATGGGCTATGAGATCGTGCTGGAAGGCAAGACTTCCGGGCCGATCAACGGCATCTACTTCGATCAGCAGCAGGGCAGCATGATCGGCGGATCGAGTGACTATGGAGATGACTACGGCGTGGCGTGGTGATTGAGTGGCCGCAATGATCAACGCATCAGACGATCTGCTCGGAAGGATTGGGCGGCAAAGATTCCACACTGTTCTGGCTGATCCACCCTGGCAGTTTCAAAACAAGACCGGGAAGGTTGCTCCCGAGCACAAGCGCCTGAACCGCTACGACACGATGACTCTGGAGGCCATCTGCGCTCTTCCGGTGGGGCGCGTCTGCGTCGATCCTGCGCACTTGTATCTTTGGGTTCCCAACGCGCTGCTTCCCGAAGGGTTGCGCGTCATGGCGATGTGGGGATTCCAATACAAGAGCAATCTCATCTGGCACAAAGTCAGAAAAGATGGCGGCCCCGACGGACGTGGCGTTGGTTTCTATTTCCGCAACACCACGGAGATCCTTCTTTTTGGGGTGCGCGGCAAGAGCGCCCGGACGCTTGCGCCCGGAAGAAGTCAGGCAAACATCATCAAGTCGATGAAACGCGAACATTCGCGCAAGCCCGACGAGCAGTACGACATCATCGAGGCGTGCAGTTCGGGGCCATTCATCGAGCTCTTCGCTCGTGGCCCTCGTGAGGGTTGGACAACCTGGGGCAATCAGGCGGACGACTATTCTCCTGCCTGGCCAACCTACGCCAATCACTCTCAATCCCATCGCTCTGCGCAAGAATCCTCACTGCGGTAGAGCTTGCGGTCATCAATGGAAATTTATCTGGTCGGCGGCGCAGTACGCGACACCCTGCTCGGGCGGCCCGTGCATGAGCGCGATTATGTGGTCACCGGCGCCACCGCCGATGAACTGCTGGCGCAGGGCTATCGTCCCGTAGGCAAGGATTTCCCGGTTTTTCTGCATCCGCAGACTCACGCCGAATACGCACTGGCGCGACGCGAACGCAAGACCGCGCCGGGTTATCACGGTTTCGTCACCGACTTTTCGCCAGACATCACGCTGGAAGAAGACCTGCTGCGGCGCGATCTGACCCTCAACGCCATCGCGCAACGCGCCGATGGATCGCTGGTGGACCCTTACGGCGGACAGGCCGATATTGCCGCGCGCACATTGCGTCATGTCTCGCCCGCCTTCAGCGAAGATCCGGTGCGCGTGCTGCGCGTGGCGCGTTTCGCCGCGCGCTTTGCGCCGCTGGGCTTCACCGTACACGAATCCACGCTGACACTGATGCAACGCATGGTGACCGACGGCGAAGTGGCCGCGCTGGTGCCCGAGCGCGTGTGGCAGGAAACCGTGCGCGCACTGCGCGAATCGCAGCCCGATGTATTCTTTGAAGTGCTGCGCGCATGTGGCGCGCTGGCCGTGATCTTCCCCGAAGTGGATCGCCTGTTCGGCATCCCGCAATCACCGCAATGGCATCCGGAAATCGACACTGGCCTGCATGTGATGATGTGTCTGCGCCGCGCGGCGGCGCTCGATGCGCCGGACACCGTGCGTTTTGCCGTGCTGGCGCACGATCTGGGCAAGGGCGCAACACCGCAGCAACAATGGCCGAAGCACTTGATGCACGAATCAAACGGCGTGCCGCTGGTGCAAGCGCTGTGCTCAAGATTGAAAGTGCCCACGGCGTTTCGTGAACTGGCGTTGATGACCTGCAAGCAGCATCTGAACGTGCATCGCGCGCAGGAGTTGCGCCCAACGACACTGCTGGAATTGCTCGAAAACTGCGACGCACTGCGCCGCCCTGAACGATTCAGCGAACTGCTGCTGGCCTGCCAGTGCGATGCGCAGGGGCGCGGAGGACGAGAGCATTGGCCGTATCCTTCGCGGGAATATCTGGAAGCCGCACGCGCAGCGGCAGCGGCGGTGCAATTGAGTGAAGCGCAAATCGCGACGTTGGCGGGGCCGCAGATTGCGAAGTTGCTGCGGGAACGGCGGATCGAAACGTTGCGCGAACTCAAACGCTGAATACGGCTTGTCGCATATTCCAGACAACCCTCATCCGTTTGAATTATGCGCTGACAAGATGATTTGGTTGGAATAAAGCAACACTATCTCCCTCGTCAAAGCATCTATCATTGCACCGGCAAATCCGTGAGTTCGCCAGTGGCGTGACTCGCGTCACCAAGTCCCCGGAATTCCTTTCGGGAACTGCGCTTCTGCAAACATTTGAATGGGGGAACTTCAAGATGGAAAGATTCATTCGACGCATGACCGTGGGCGCTTCGGTGGCCGCGATCCTGGGCACGATGTCGCTTTGGTCGCCGGTCGGCGTTGCCGGCGAAGCTGCGGGAGGGGCAGAGGATGGCCTCGCGGAAGTAACCGTCACCGGCTCGCGCATCGTTCGCCGCGACCTGGATGCGGCCAGCCCCATCGTCACCGTCACGAGCCAAGCCTTTGATGAGTCCAGCACGATGGCCGTGGAGTCGGTGCTGAACCAACTGCCGCAGTATGTGCCCTCGGCCACGCAGTTCAATACCTCCGACACCTTCGCCAGCGCCACCAACACGCCCGGCATCTCCACCGTGAACATGCGTGGCCTGGGCGCCAACCGCACGCTGGTGCTGGTGGATGGCCGCCGCGCGCAACCGGCCAACTCCACGCTGGTGGTGGATACCAACTCGATTCCCTCTGCCGCATTGGAGAGCGTGGAAATCATCAGCGGCGGCGCTTCGGCCGTGTATGGCGCCGACGCGCTGGCCGGCGTGACGAACTTCAAACTGCGCAGCAACTTTGAAGGCATCGACATGCAGTTCCGCACCGGCATCACCGAGCAGGGCGATGGCGAGGAAACCCGCGTCAGCATGTTGCTGGGCACCAGACTTGCCGGTAGTGGCAATGCGATGTTGGGCGTGGAGTATTACGAGCGCGGTGAAGTGCTGGCGACGGATCGCTATTGGTATCCGCGAGCGATCAAAAGCAGTCAGACCAACACCGGCAGCAACGTGCGGATGAATGGCTTTTCCTATGCGCCCAGCCTCACCAACATGAGCAACGCCGCGCGCGCCGAATTCCAGGCGGCGGCCAACGCTCTGTATCCCGAGCGGCCTGCGGGCTACACGGTTCGCACGACCACGTCGTTCTACGTCGATCCCAACGACCCGACGCATCTTTACAAGGTGGACTTGCAGGGCCTGGGTTTTCTCGGCGACATCGAAAACGATCCGCACTACAAGATTCAGCCGGCCGGCACGCTGGTGCAGTCGAACCTCGATCTGCGCTATTCCAGCCCCGCTACGCGCTACTCGCTGTTCGGCAAGGCCAACTTCAGCTTCAACGACCATGTCGAAGCGTGGTCCTATGTGAACTTCGTCAACACCACCAACCGCCAGGTGCTGCAACCCTCCCCCGGCTCGCTGGGCGCCCCTGACCGCGGCATACCGCATGGCAGCGCGATTTATGGTCCGTCGCTCGACCCGACCACGGGCGACACGCTGGCCGAATATCAGGCCGGCGGTTTGTATGGCCTGAGCTGCCCTGCAACGGGCGGTTGCACGAATTCGCAAGCCTTCCCCGTGCCTGCGGAATTGGCGTCGCTGCTCGATGCTCGCGGGCCCAATGTGTTCCTGCAAACAGGCCGCATCTTCGATCCGGTAACCGGCGTGGAGATTCCCGCGCAGGGCGCGGACGCCGACTGGAACCTGGCCGTAACGCCTGACTTCCTGCCGGCGCGCACCATCGAGAACACCACCAACCTGTTCCAGGTCACGGCGGGTCTGCGCGGTGATCTGGGTCTGGGCGATTGGACCTGGGAGGCTTATATCTCTCACGGCGCCACGCGCGTGGACCTGGACTACATCGGATTCATGTCCACAATCCGTTTGCGAAGACTGCTCACGTCGCCCAACTATGGTCGCGGCGCAACGCTGACTGGCACAGGCTCCTCCAGCTTGACCTGCACCAGCGGGATGCCGGTATTCGGCGGCTCCCTCAGCGATGATTGCGTGGCCGCCGTCAACGGCAACTACACCGACCGCACCCGTCTGACGCAGGACATCATCGAGGCCACCGCTCAGGGCGGCCTGTTCAACCTGCCGGCCGGACAAGTGCGCGCCGCGCTGGGCGTGACTTACCGTGGCAACGAGTTCCAGTACATGCCCGATGCGATCCGCGAGACCAACAACATCTCCGACTCCATCGCCGGTGTGTTCGCTCAGGCCAATGTGTTCGGCAAGATCACCGTGCGCGAAATCTATGGCGAGTTGCTGGTGCCGGTGCTCAGCGACAAGTTCCTCGCCAAGTCGCTGGAACTGGAACTGGGTTATCGCTTCTCCGACTATGGAACGGCGGGCAATGTGCCCACCTGGAAGGCGCTGGTCAGTTGGGAACCGCTTGACTGGATGCGCTTCCGTGGCGGCTATCAGCTTGCCAACCGCGCGCCGAACATCAACGAGTTGTTCCTCGATGCGAGCAGCCTTGCCATCACCTACGCGCGTGGCGCCGAGCCCTGCCGCGCCGACACCCGTGTGATCAGCGGCAACAACCCCGCCAATCCGAACCGCGCGGCGGTGCAGGCGCTGTGTGAAGCACTGATCGGCAATACCACTTCCACGTTCTCCGACGACCCGGACAATTACACGGGCGGACGCGGCGATGGCGTGATGCTGGAAGTCAGCAGCGGCAATCGCAACCTCAAGAGCGAGAAGGGCGAGACCTGGACGGCGGGCGTGGTGTTTCGTTCGCCATTCGAAGCAGCGGCCATCTCGAATGCCACACTGGCCATCGACTGGTACAAGGCGAAGATCACCGACGCCATTGCGCTGGTCAGCGCCACCACCACCTACGACCTGTGCTTCAACGTGGATGGCACGAGCAACCCCACCTACTCCATCGACGATCCCAACGGCGTGTGCCGCAACATCCAGCGCGATGAAAACAGCGGCGCGTCAACGCAGACGCTGTCCACCTACGCGAACACCGGTACGCTCAACACCTCGGGCTTCGATGTCTCGTTGGCGTGGCGTTCGGCGATGGCCGATCTGGGCATGCCCAACATGCCGGGCTCGCTGATGTTCAATCTGGCGTACTCGAAGCTGCTGGAGTTCAAGGCGCAGGAGTTCGCCGGCGGCAATGTGTTGGAAAACGCGGGTACGCTGGCGCGCGGCGGTCTGTTCGACTGGCGCCTGAACGGCAACCTGGCCTACTCGGCTGGCAACTGGACCGTGGGTTTGAACTGGCGGCATCTGCCGTCGGTGAAGAGCACGCAGTTCGTCACCGATCCGACCACCACGGTTCAGGGCACCGGCTCGTATGACATCTTCGGCCTGACGGGCAACTGGGATATCAACGACAAGGTGACGATCAGCGGCGGCGTCGACAATCTGTTCGATCGCGAGCCCAACTGGACCGGCGCTGGTCAGGTGTTCAACATCCCGTTGGAGAATGGTGGTCCGGGCACTGTCATCTCCGATGGTTATGGGTCAACCAACGCCGGTTACTACGATGTGCTGGGCCGCCGGTACTTCGTGAACGTGCGGCTGCGTTTCTAAGTCCATCCGTCTGTGTGTGGGGCCTGCGCTGTGAAGGCGCAGGCCCCTTCACAATCTGCCCAACGAATTCTGCAACGCAAACCCTCGCAGCGGCCCTTCAACACCGCGCCCCAGCGCCATCGCCTTGAACGTCTCGCCCATCTGCGTGGGCATCACCAACTGACGCGCCTGATTCGCGCGACGCACGCGCGTTGATTCATCGGGGCTGTCGGCCACCGCTGCGTCCAAGCCCAACGACAGCAGCAATGCCGCCTGCGTGGTGTAGCCCAATACATCCAGATCAGCCGCATCGCCGGCTTCAGCAACGCGCGTGAAATCCACCCAGGCGGTGATGTCTTCCAGGCCCGGATGCGCGAAGGGATCATCATGCGCGCGATGCCGATGATGGCAGCGCAGCGTGCCAGCGATGCGTGAGGGGTGGTAATACTCGCGTCGAGGCAGACCGTAATCGATGAACAGCGCCACGCCGCGCTGCATGGTTTGCGTCAACGTGGCGACCCACGGGGCCGCACGCAGACACAGTTCGGATTCATAGTCATCCGGCCACGGCAGCGGCAGGCTCGCGCGAATTCGCACCACTTCATCTGCCAGCGCGGCGCTGGGCGGCGCGTCGCGCCAACACAGTTCGCCTGCGTCATCAAGGCCCACTCCACGCGCAACGATGTGATCGCTGCCTGCGCCAGTCTGCTCGCGTCTCCATGCGAAACATTCCACCGGCAACGCATCCAGCACTTCGTTCGCGACGATCATTCCCTGCCACGGTTGCGCTGGCGGCGCATCCAGCCATTCAACGCGATCGGCGAGCGTCGCGGGCAGTGTGGCGATCAAC
>JAITMN010000066.1 GCA_031277355.1 Nevskiaceae bacterium
GGACATGCTGCTGGCGAAGAAGCGCGCCGCCGACCGGCGCGAATGGCTGGAGCGCAAGGGCAATCTGGCCGACGTGGTGGCTTGATGAAAGATCAGGAATTGAACTTCGAGGGCGTGGAACGCCAACCGCTGAAGGTGTTCACCGAGAAGGCGTACCTCGACTATTCGATGTATGTGATTCTCGACCGCGCGCTGCCCGCGCTGGGCGACGGACTGAAGCCGGTGCAGCGTCGCATCATCTACGCGATGAGCGAGCTGAGCCTGTCGGCGGCGAACAAGCACAAGAAATCCGCGCGCACGGTAGGCGATGTGATCGGCAAGTTCCATCCGCATGGCGATTCGGCCTGCTATGAAGCGATGGTTCACATGGCGCAGCCGTTCACCTATCGCTATCCGATAGTAGACGGCCAGGGCAACTGGGGTTCCACCGACGATCCCAAATCCTTCGCCGCGATGCGTTACACCGAAGCGCGGCTCACGCGCTACGCCGAAGTGCTGCTCGAAGAAATCGACGCCGGCACCGTGGACTTCGGTCCCAACTTCGACGGCACGCTCGAAGAACCGCTGATCCTGCCCGCGCGTTTGCCCAATTTAGTGCTCAACGGCACCAGCGGTATCGCCGTGGGCATGGCCACCGACATCCCGCCGCACAATCTGCGCGAAGTGGCCGCCGCCTGCATCCATCTGCTCGATGATCCGGACGCCACGACCAAGCAGTTGATGAAGCATGTGAAAGGCCCTGATCTGCCCACCGGCGCGGAGATCGTCTCGCCACGCGCCGAATTGCTGGCCTTCTATGAGTCCGGCGTCGGCAGTTATCGCGCCCGCGCCACCTACGAGATCGACGATGACACCGGCAACATTGTCGTGACCACGTTGCCGCATCAGGTGTCCGGCTCCAAGCTGCAAGAGCAGATCGCCGCGCAGATGCGCGAGAAAAAGCTGCCGATGGTCGATGACATCCGCGACGAATCGGATCACGAGAACCCCACGCGCATCGTCATCGTGCCGCGCTCGAACCGAGTGGATGTGCCGCAGTTGATGGCGCATCTGTTTGCCACCACCGACCTGGAGCGCAGCTATCGCGTCAATCTGAACGTGATTGGTCTGGATGGCCGCCCCAAGGTCATGGGCCTGAAGGAACTGTTGCAGCAGTGGCTTGATTTTCGCACCGCCACCGTGCGCCGCCGCCTCGCGCATCGGTTGGAGAAAGTTGCGCGCCGATTGCATCTGCTCGATGGCCTGCTGATTGCGTATCTGAATCTCGACGAAGTGATCCGCATCATTCGCCGCGAAGATGAACCCAAGCCCAAGCTGATCGCGCGCTTCAATCTCAGCGAAGAACAGGCGGAGATGATCCTGGAAACCAAGCTGCGTCATCTGGCGAAGCTTGAGGAAATGAAAATCCGCGAAGAGCAGAAGGAACTGACCGAAGAAAAAGCGCATCTGGAAGGCTTGCTGAACAGCAAGGCCAAATTGCTGAAGCTGGTGCGCACCGAAATCGAAGCCGATGCGCGCGAATATGGCGATGAGCGCCGCTCGGCCATCGTCGAGCGCGAGCAGGCGCAGGCCATCGAAGAAACCGAACTGGTGGCGAACGAGCCGGTCACTGTGGTGCTTTCCACCGGCGGCTTCATCCGCGCCGCGAAAGGCCATGACATCGACCCGCGCACGCTGTCGTACAAAACCGGCGACGCCTTTCTCGCCGCCGCACGCGGCCGCAGCACGCAGCAGGCCGTGTTCATCGACAGCACCGGCCGCTGCTACAGCCTGCCCGCGCACACGCTGCCTTCAGCGCGAGGGCAGGGCGAACCGCTGTCCGGCCGCCTCGATCCGCCCGATGGCGCAAAGTTTCGCGGCGTCGCCATCGGCGAGCCCGACGAACTGTGGCTGCTCACCACCGACGCCGGCTATGGCTTCACCGTGAAGCTCGGTGAACTGCACAGCCGCCAACGCGCCGGCAAATCCATCCTGCGCGTCACCGACAACGCACTGGTGCTGCCGCCCGTTCCCGTCCCCACTGCCGACACGCTGGTGGCGATGGTCAACGACGAAGGCCGCCTTCTGGTAATCCCCGCCGCCGAAGTGCCCGAGTTGCCCAAGGGCAAGGGCAACAAGCTGTTCGGCATCGCCACGAAGAAGGCGCTCGCCCGCGAAGAAGTGCTGGTGGCCGTCACGACGCTTGCCCCCACCGACAAACTGGTGGTCTGGTGCGGCGAGCGCCCGATGACGCTGACCCCCACCGACCTGAAAGACTATCGCGGTGCCCGCGCGCAGCGCGGCGCTGTGCTGTCGCGCAACTATCGCAAGGTGGATCGCATCGAAGTGGGGGCGTGAGCGGCGCGCGAAGTGAAAAAAAGGGCGGCAGAGTTACCCCCGCCGCCCCGGATCATTCAATGGATCCTGGTTACACCCTTACAGCGACGCCTTGAAGCCCACGAAGAACCTTCGTCCCAGCGGGTTGTAGAAGCCAAAGTTGGTCGTGTTCAGGCCCGAGTTGGGCAGACTGAACCCGTTGGGGCTTT
>JAITMN010000070.1 GCA_031277355.1 Nevskiaceae bacterium
TTGCCGAATGAACCGGCGTAGATTTTGCCGCGACGAGTCCTGCGATCACCTTTTCCCACGATGCTCTCCGATGTATTGCAAAGGCGGCGCAGTCTAGGAAACCTGTGCGGGACTGTCCACAATGCGCATCATGAGCAGCGAACCAGCGCCCAAAAAAGAAAGGCCGGACTCCTTGTCCGGCCGAACTTCCACAAGACCCCCACTGACCCGAGCCACGCGGGCTCCGAGCCGGGGGCGATCATGTGACAGTCGCGTGAAAATTGCCAGTATTCACAGCAACAGATTCGGTGGTTTGGCGACGAATGAGACAAGATGGCGATGTGCGCTCAATAAACTCCCTGCCCTGGCAAACAGTTTTCCCCCGGAAGCCCGCCCATGAGTGATCCCGCATCGGATGCGCAAACCGACTTTGGCTACGAGCGCGTAGCCTGGACCGACAAGGCCCGCCGCGTGCGTGGCGTTTTCGACTCGGTCGCCAGCCGCTACGACCTGATGAACGATCTGATGTCCGGCGGCGCGCATCGGCTGTGGAAGCGCTTCACGCTGTCGTGCACGAACCTGCGCCCCGGTCAGCGCGCGCTCGATGTGGCCGGCGGCACCGGCGATCTGACCCTCGGCATGGCAAGGCAGGTCGGCCCCTCCGGCCTCGTGCTGCTCACCGACATCAACGCCGCGATGCTGGCGCAGGGACGCGACCGCGTGATCGACGCAGGCTGCGTCACGAATGTGCGCACCGCGCAGGCCAATGCCGAACACCTGCCCTTTCGCGACGATCAATTCCACTGCGTGACGATTGGCTTCGGTCTGCGCAACGTCACCGACAAACCCGCGGCGCTGGCCGAAATGCGCCGCGTGCTGAAACCCGGCGGTCAGTTGATCGTGCTGGAGTTCTCGCAGTTGGCGATTCCTGCGCTGCGTCCGCTCTATGATCTGTATTCCTTTGAAGTGCTGCCACGGCTGGGACAAGTGGTGGCCGGTGATGCGGCCAGCTATCGCTACCTGGCCGAGTCGATCCGCAAACATCCGGATCAGGAAACACTGTTGACGATGATGCGCGAGGCCGGATTGTCTGCGTGCAGTTATCAAAATCTCAGTGGTGGTGTCGTGGCGGTGCATCGGGGCTATAAAGACTGATGTTGACCGAAAAACTTCAAGCCATGCTGAACGACAAAATCGCCGGTTCGCCGCGTGCGCGAGAGCTTTTGCGCGAACTTGAGGGTCACAGTCTTGATATCCACGCGCGTCACACGCCCTGGCGCGTGCAGTTGACGGCCGCACCCAACCGGCTGCTGCTGAACCGCCATCCGGCCACGCCCGGCATCGCAACGATTTCCGGCACGCCGCTTTCGCTTCTGGCGCTGACGCGCGAGAACCCGCAGCAGGTGATTCGCCGTGGCGATGTAACCATTGGCGGCGATGGCGCAATCGCCGCGCGGTTTCAGGAATTGCTGGAATTGCTGCGGCCTGATCTGGAAGAACCACTGTCGCGATTGATCGGCGATGTACCCGCTTACGGACTGGGCTCGCTGCTGCGCAGGGTTGGCGGCTATGTCAGCGCCACGTCGCAAACGGCCGCGCGCAATGTGGGCGAATACTTCACGCATGAGCGGCGCGAACTGGTCACGCGCGCCGAAGCGCGGGAATTCCTGGATGGCGTGGATCAGCTGCGCGAACAGGTGGACCGGCTCAACGCGCGCATTGCGCTGATGGAGACGAAGGCATGAACCTGGCCGTCACGCGCCGCCTGATCGCCATTCATCGCGTCATCGCACGCTATGGATTGCTGGATTTCGCCAAAGGCACTGCGCTGCATGGGCGGCTGCGATTGCTTCAAGCGTTGAGTCCGTGGCTGTGGTCCGTGGGGCCGCGCGGTGGCAGTCGCGGTGAACGGCTGCGTCTGGCGCTGGAAGAGCTCGGCCCGGTGTTCGTGAAGTTCGGGCAGGCGATCTCCACGCGCCTTGATCTTCTGCCGCCGGACATCGCCGCCGAACTGGTGAAGCTGCAAGACCGCGTGCCGCCCTTCCCCGGCGAGCAGGCGCGCGCGCTGGTGCAGCAGGCGCTTGGCAAGCCGGTGAGCGAATTCTTCCGCCGCTTCGATGTTCAGCCGCTGGCCGCCGCGTCGATTGCGCAGGTGCATGCAGCCGAGTTGCTCGATGGCCGCGAGGTGATCGTCAAGGTATTGCGCCCCAACATGCGCGAAGTGATCGCACGCGATGTGGCCGTGCTGTACGCATTGGCCGATTTCGCCGCGCGCTATTCGGCCGACGCGCACCGTCTGCGTCCGCGCGAAGTGGTGCGCGAATACGAAGACACGATACTGAACGAGCTGGACCTGATGCGCGAAGCGGCCAACGCCACGCAATTGCGCCGCAACTTCGCCGGCGATCCGAAGCTGCATGTGCCGGAGGTACACTGGGACCTGACGCGCGTGAACGTGATGGTGATGGAACGCATCCACGGCGTACCCATTGGCGATCTGGCGCGACTGCGCAAGTTGGGCACGGACTTTCGCGTGCTGGCGGAGAACGGCGTGGCGATTTTTTTCACGCAGGTGTTCCGTCACAACTTCTTCCACGCTGACATGCACCCCGGCAACATCTTCGTGCTGCCCGACGATCCCGCGCAGCCGCGCTATGCAGCGGTGGACTTCGGCATCGTCGGCAGTCTTGATCCGCGCGATCAGGAATATCTGGCGCAGAATTTTTTGGCCGTGTTCAACCGCGACTACCGCCGCGTGGCGACGCTGCATGTGGATTCGGGCTGGGTGCCGCACGATGCGCGCGTGGAGCAGATGGAATCGGCGATCCGCACGATCTGCGAACCGATCTTCGACAAACCGCTGAAGGATATTTCCTTCGGCGTGGTGCTGCTGCGGCTGTTTGAAACGCTGCGCCGTTTCGACGCGCAGATTCAACCGCAATTGATCCTGCTGCAAAAAACGCTGTTCAACATCGAAGGG
>JAITMN010000079.1 GCA_031277355.1 Nevskiaceae bacterium
AAGTGCTCGACCAGGGTGAAGAGTGGTTGGTCACCATTAGAAACGACCTGATTTCTGATCAGGATCGCAGTTTAGTGCCAATGGCTAACGGCGAGATCGTACCCAGAAAACTCGTAGTACGGATTAGGAAGTCCAACGGAGAGTTCCTGTCAACCGCGTAGGGTCGTGTTAGGCCGCAAGGGACCTGCCCGTCAGCATATGTTTGTTTGCCGCACAACAGGTTGACGCCAGATTCCAGTTGTCGTGTGAGTGCGAATTTTCGCGCCGCGCAGTCCAACGCCGCGTATTTGGCCAGCGCCTATGAAATGGTAAGAAAATCGGTAATGCATCAGGGTGGGCCCGCAGAGTACGGATTTGTTACTGATACATCCACGGGTCGCGTTGGGCCGCTATGTGCATGGGCCGGGCATGGATGAGCCGCTGGTGTGGTACGAGGGCTCGCAGACCAGCGCCCGAAAGTATCTGCATGCCGATGAGCGCGGAACGGCAGCTTTGACTGCTTCAACGGATATTCGTGGTTGGGTCGCTATTTCTCTTCGTTCTACGTGATAGATAACACAACGCGCGAGTCGCTCTGATCGCCCACAATCAATGCGCCTCAGGAGCCGCCACCACCGCCTCCTGACCACCCCCCGCGCGGCGAAACTTCCCGCGCAGCCAGTGCTCGAAATCATCCAGCAGCGTATAAATCACCGGCACGATGAACAGCGACAGCGCGGTTGAGGCCAAGAGCCCCCCGATCACCGCCGCGCCCATCGGTGCGCGGAAGCTCGAATCCCCGTGCAGCCCGATCGTGATCGGCAGCATGCCCACAGCCATCGCAATCGTCGTCATGATGATCGGGCGTGCGCGCTTGCTGCACGCATCGACAATGGCTTCGGCGCGCGACAGCCCGCGTTCGCGCCGCGCCATCACGATGTATTCCACCAGCAGGATGGAGTTCTTCGTCACGATGCCCATCAGCGTCAACAGGCCAATCAGCGAGGGCATCGACAGTTCCATGTTCAGCAGCCACAACGCGACGATGGCCCCGCCCGCCGAAGGCGGCAGCGCCGACAGAATCGTGATCGGCTGGATCATGTCGTGGAACAGCAGCACCAGCAGTGCGTAGATGCACAGGATGCCGATGATCATCGACATGATGAAGCCGGTGAAAATCTCGCGCATGATTTCCGTGTCGCCGGCTTCCACCGTGCGCACGCCGGCCGGCAGGTTTTTTATCGCCGGCAGCGCGTTGACCGCTTCGTTGGCATCGCCGAGCGCCATCGTGCCGCGGTCCGCCGATATCGTGATGTTGCGATTGCGGTCGTAGCGTGTGATCTGCGAGGGACCGGCGCCGAAGTTCACGTCGGCCACGTTCATCAGCGGCACCGGGCCGCGCAGCGACGGCACTTGCAGCAGACGAATCTGGTTGATGTCGGCGCGCGCCCCGTCGTTCAGGCGCACGTTGATCGGCACCTGTCGGTCGGGCAGGTTCATCTTCGCCAGGTTCAGCGTGACATCGCCGCTGGTGGCGATGCGCGTGGCCTGACTGATCGCCGCAGTGGAGACGCCCAACTCGGCGGCGCGGTCCGGCAGCGGTCGGATCACAAGCTCCGGCTGCAACAGACTGGCGCTGGTGGTGACGTTCGACAGCCCCGGTATCTCGCGCATCTCGCGCTCGATGTTCGCGGCGGTGGCGGTGAGGATGGCCGAATCATCGCCGGTCAATTCGATGCGCAGCGGCCCGCTGCCCGGACCGCCGCCCTGTCCGCCCTGGATGCGCACGCCGGCAATGTTGCGCAGATCGGCGGTCATCATCTGTTGCAGTTCTTGCTGTTCGCGCTTGCGCTCCGAGCGCGGCGTCAGCGTGACGAAGGTGCTGGCCGATGTGGGCGACAGCGTGGAGTACACATGCAGCACTTCGGGGTACGTTCCCAGACGCGCGCGCAGTTGTTCGGACACATCGCGCGACTCATTCATCGTCGAGCCGGGCGGCAGCGTCACGTTCAGATTGATGAAGTCGAAGTTGCCCGAAGGCGAGAAGCCGGTGGACAGCGTGGTTGCCAGCAGGAACGTGCCGACCATCACCGCAGTGGAGGCCAATATCGCGATGCCCCGATGCGCCAGCGCCCAATGTACCTTGGCGATGTACCATTCCTTGAAGCGGCCGGGCTTTTCCACTTCCGCATCGGGCCGCATCAATCGCGAAGCCATCATCGGCGTGAGCGTTCGCGCCACCAATAGCGAGAACAGCACGGCCACCGCAGCGGTGAATCCGAAGGGTTTGAAGAACTGTCCGGGGATGCCATCCATGAACGCCACCGGAATGAATACCGCGCACAGCGTCAGCGAGGTGGCGACCACGGCAAGGCCGATTTCGATGGCTGCGTCGGTGGCCGCCTGCATTGGCGGTTTGCCCATGCGCAGATGGCGCACGATGTTTTCCACTTCGACGATGGCGTCGTCCACCAGCATGCCGACCACCAGCGTCAGCGCCAGCATCGTCAGCGTGTTCATCGAAAAGCCGAACAGATGCAGCGCCCAGAATGTGGGAATCACCGACAGCGGCAGCGCTGCGGCCGATATCAACGTGGCGCGGATATCGCGCAGGAAGAACCACACGACGATGATGGCCAGCAGCGCCCCTTCGACCAGCATCGTCATCGAAGCGTGGAAGGCGTCGCGGATTTCCGCATCCTGCACCGAATTGATTTCGGTGATGTGGATGTCGGGGTATTTTTCCTGCAGTTCCTTCACCGCAACGCGCGCGCCGTCGGCCACTTTCACCGCGCCTTCGCCCCAGGCGCGCATCACGCGAAAGCCGATCACCGTCTTGCCATCGAGCCGCGCTTCCTGACGTATCTCGGCGGCCTGATCGCGCACCGTGGCCAGCGAATCGAGCCGCACATTGCGACCATCGCCAAGGGAAATCGGCAGCGCAGCCAGTTCCTGAATCGACGTGACCGTGCCCAGCGTGCGCACGTTCTGTTCCTGCGCGCCGATGCGCATCTCACCGCCCGGCAACTCCACCTGCGTGCGCACCAACTGGCTCGACACATCACCGGCCGTGACGCCCAGCGCCGCCATGCGATCCGGGTCGAGGTCCACGCGAATCTCGCGCGACACGCCGCCCACGCGCGTGACCTGACCCACGCCCGGCACGCCGCTGATCGCGCGCATCACGTTCAGGTCAACGAACCACGACAACTCCGTGTCGCTCATCGAATCCGAAGCCACCGCAAAGGTGAGCACCGGATCGCCCACGGTGGTGGCGCGCTGAATGTTCGGTTCCAGCGCATCGGCGGGCAGGTCGGGGCGGATGCGCGTGATCGCATCGCGCACATCGTCCATGGCCTGCGGCATGTCGGTGCCGAACTGGAACTCGATCATCGTCTGCGAACTGCCGGTGACGATGGTGGAGTTGATGTGCTTGATGCCGACGATGGTGGAGATCGCGTCTTCGACCTTGCGCGTGATCTCGGTTTCCATCTGCGAGGGCGGTACGCCGCCGTAGCCCACTGACACGATGATGAAAGGGAAGGAGATGTCCGGCTGATCCTGCACGCCCAGCTTCGGGAAACTCAGCACGCCGCCGAGCACCAGCATCACGAAGACCATGATGACCGGAACCGGATTGCGGATCGACCAGGTTACAAAGTTCATGAGCCTTCCGCCGCGACGTTGACGGTGTCGCCGTCTTTGAGAAAGCCCGCGCCTTTCACCGCAACGATGTTGCCGGCCTCAACGCCGGAGGCAATCTCCATGTAGTCGCCGCGCACGCCGACCGGTTCAACGCGATGGCGCGTGACGATGTCGTTGTCGCCGAGCACGAAGACATAGCTGTAGCCGTCCTGCATCACCACGCTGGCCACTGGCAGCAGCAGCGCATTGCCCTTGCCCACCTGGATTTCACCGCGCGCAAACATGCCAGGGCGAACCATGCCGGCGGTGATGTCCACATAGACAAGGCCGGTGCGGTTTGAAGCCTGCACCGTTGGCGACACCGCGCGCACCGTGCCGCTGACCTTCGTGCCATCCACGGCGGTGAGCGCCACGGACTGACCGACGGCGATGTTCTTCAACTCCGCCTCCGGCACTTCGGCGCGCCATTCCACGCGATCCTGCCGCAGCATGCGCAGCATCTCGGCGCCGGCCTGCGCGATCTGGCCCACGCTGACGGTGCGCGATGTGATCGTGCCGCTGTCGGGCGCGGTGACATTGGCATAGCGTGCACGCAACTCGGCGGTGCGCAGATCGGCGGTGGCAGTTTCCACGCGCGCCTTGGCATCCACATCCTGCGCGCGCAGCGTGTCGAGGTCCGCCGCCGACAGCAGACCGCTGCTGGAAATCGACTCTCCGCGCCGCAGCGCGGCGGCGGCATTGACCTGCGAGGCTTCGGCGCTGCGCAGCGCGGCGCGGCGCGAGTCGAGCTCGGCTTGCAGCAGGTCATCGGCCAGACGCACCAGCACCTGATCCTTCTTCACCGGCGAGCCCACATCGACCAGCACCGCCGCGACGCGATAGCCGCCGACTTCCGAGCCGATGATGACGTCCTGCCAGGGGAAGACCGAACCGGTGACCTGAAGCTGACGCGCCACTTCTTCATTGCGCACCGGCGTGGTGGTGACCGTGAGCGCGGCGACGGGCTGCGCGTTGTCCGCGCCCGATGCGCCCGGCCGACCACCGCAGGCGCTGAGCGACACCACCAGCGCAGCAACAGCGAGAACTTTCGCGGACGCAGGAAGTCGCAAGGAGGACGCGGCAGGGGTGGACATGGGGATCGGGTCCGTCTTGTGAGAATATCAGGTTGCTGATATATTATCAGCGAACTGATAAATACATCAAGCGAGTTTGCGAATGTCTCTCAGCCCCCGGCAGCCATCGGGTCCGATTCCGGAGGAGCAGATCGGTTATCTGCTCAAGCGGCTGATGCACCTGTTCCGGCATCTGGTCGATCTGCGTCTGCACCGCAGTTCAGACCTCTCCTTCGCGCATCTGGTCACGCTCGACCAGATTCAGCAGGAGCCGGGGATCGCGGGCGCGCCGCTGGCGCGACGGTTGGGCGTCACCGCCCAGACGATGACGGGGCTGCTGCGGCGCCTGGAAACCAACGGCAGCATCGAGCGGCGTCCCGATCCGCACAATCGCCGCGCCGACCGCTGGTTTCTGCACCCCAAGGGGATCGCGCAACTCGACGCCGCGCGCGCCGCCGGCGGCCCGGTGATGACGCAGATGCTGAGCCTGCTCTCGCCCGGCGAGGTGGCCGCGCTGCGCAACTCGCTGGAGCGCTGCGTGGAGGGGCTGGAAGCCCAGAACGA
>JAITMN010000168.1 GCA_031277355.1 Nevskiaceae bacterium
GCGCAGCCGCTGTCGCGCAGCGAATATGGTCTGCCCGAAGACGCCGTCGTGCTCGCGGCGTTCAACGCCACGCACAAGATCAGCCCGGAGATATTCGACATCTGGATGCGCGTGCTGAAGCGTCATCCGCAAGTCTGTCTGTGGGTGTTCGCGCAGAACAAGGAAGTCTTTGGCAATCTCGCCGCCGAAGCAGAACTCCGGGGCGTGGCGGCCAGCCGGCTCGTGCACGCCGACCGGCAGGGCAAGCCGGAGCACTTCGCGCGTCACAAGGTTGTGGACCTGGCCGTGGATTGCTATCCCTATGGCTCTCACACCACCGGCAGCGATGCGCTGCGGGTCGGATGTCCGCTGTTGGCGTTGAAGGGCCGGTCGTTCGCCTCGCGTGTGTCATCCACGTTGCTGGAAGCGGCCGGATTGCCGGAGCTGATTACCGAGAGCTTCGAGGCGTATGAAGCCAAGCTGAATCAGATCGTGGAATCCGCGCCGCTGCGTTCGCAGTTGCGCGAGCGCTTGAAGAATGTGAGCGACTCGCTGTTGTTCAACACGCCGGCCTTCGTCGCGGCGCTGGAGCAGGCGTATCGGCAGATGGTCAAGACAGAGGCTGATCCGGATACCTATACTCCGCGCTCCTGCTCAAGAACGGACAATCACTCGCCATGACCATTCAACGTCTCCATGTCGGCAAGCGTCTTTCGCAGATCGTCATTCACGGCAACACCGTGTATCTGGCCGGTGAGGTTCCGGACGACGGCAGCAAGGATGTGGCGGGTCAAACCGAAGAAGTGCTCAGCAAGATCGACAAGCTGCTCGCACAGGCCGGCACCGACAAAGGGCACCTTCTCTCGGCGCAGATTTTTCTCACCGACATTCGCGAGTTCGCTGCGATGAACGCGGTGTGGGAGAAGTGGGTGATCGAGGGGCAGACGCCGGCGCGCGCCACTATTCAGGCAAAGCTCGGCAATCCGGCCTTCCGGGTCGAGATCATGTGCATCGCGGCGTTGCCGGGCGCCTGAGATCGGCGCTCAGCGCGGGCGGGCCCAGAGGAACGACGTGGCGATGCCCAACAGAATCATCGCCATGCCCGCCATGTGATACGGATGCAGTGATTCGCCGAGAATCAGCGCGGCGAGCAGTGCGCCGAATAGCGGTTGCAGGTTGATGACCTGACCGGCATTGCCCGCGCCGATTTTTTGCACGGCGTCGTTATACAAAAAATACGACACCACCGATGGGAAGATCATCACATAGCCGATGCCGGCCAGCGATGTGGGCGTTATCGCGATGTCGCGCGATTGAAGTTCATGGATCGCAAACGGCGCCATCACCAGCGCGCCGATGAGAAAGGTGACCAGCAGAAAACTTGCGCCCTGAATCGCGGGCCGCAACCGCAGCAACACGGTGTACAGCGACCACGCCACGACGCCGCACAGCACCAGCAGATCGCCGCGATTGAAGCTGAAGGAGGCCAGGGCCGCCGGGTCAGCGCGAAACACGATGACCAGCACGCCCGCCGCCGCGATGATGCAACCGATGATTTGCGCCGGCAGCGGCGCGGTGCGGAACAGCAGGTAGTTCAGCAGCAGCACCTGCGCCGGAATCGCCGCCTGCACCAGCAGGCTGTTGGCCGCCGTCGTGTATTGCAGGCCCGAATACATGAAGGCGTTGAACGAACCCACGCCAACCACGCCCAGCAGCAGTATCACGCGCCAATGACGGCCGATGGCGATGCGATCGGCGGCGACCGCGCGCCAGGCGATGGGCAGCAGGATCGTCGCCGCGCCGGTCCAGCGCAGAAGCGCCAGCGTGAACGGCGGCACTGCTTCGTGCAGTGCGCGCGCCACGATGGAATTGCCGGACCAGAGCAGCATCACCAGCCCCAGCTTCAGGTAGACGTTGTAGTGCGAGCGCTGGTGCAAGCGGGGTTACTTGGTTTTGGCCGGTCTGAAGTCCATCACCTGAACTTCGGGCTGGGTCGGAATACGGATGCGAAAGAACGGTTTTTCAACGGCGGTGTGACAGGCATTGCAGCCATTCACCGCGTCGGAATAGGCTTTTTTGAATCCCGCCGCATCGCCCGCAGCGATTCGCTCCTTCAATGTGGTGAGCGGAATGTCCACGGCCTTGAACATGTCTTCCAGGCGCAGATCGCCGGTGGAAATCTTGCGCACCGGCGACAGGCGGATGGTCCACAGGATGTGATTGCGCGCTTCGTTGAAATAGAACTGCGCCAGCGGCCAGTTGCGCGCCTTGCCGGCGAACCACAGATTCGTGAAGTGATAGGCCACGTCGGCCATCGTGTGCGCCTGATTGGGCATGATCGAACGCAGGTAAGCGTCGTACTCTGAATCAGGCGTGGGCGGCGGGTTCAGCACGGCAGCGTCGGCGGCCATTGCGCTGGTGGATAACGTGGCGGTGACAGCCAGGCTGGTCGCCAGCATCGCAATGCGGCTTGAGATGGTCGGCGTCATTTTCATCATTCACTCCCCGTGATCTTGTCAGTTTTCTGTCAGCTTTTCCGCCCGGAGCGGATGATGATTTTTAACGCCATCCAGCAGCCCGTCAACGCCAATGCTGTAACGCCGCCGAGCAGCAGCAGCACGAGTACGTCCCAGACGGGACGGTTGCGCAGCACGGGAAGATCGATGTCGTGCATCGCGCTGATCAGCCAGCGGCTTTGACGCACGGAGGCGTCCACGACGCGCAGCGATGCGGTGTCAGGATCGATGTACAGGCGAGTGCGGCCGGCATCGGCGAGGATGGCGCGATACACCGGCAGGCGCGCTTTGACTTTGTGACCGTAGAAATACGTGTCGGGATGTTCCATGCGCGTGAAACTTTCGACGCCGGTGTTCAGTGCGCGCACCCAGCGTTCCATCGTTTCACCGTCGAGCGGATCGGGCTGCGCGGCGGCGTTGAGGCGTTGCACGCTGCCATCGGCGCGAAAGGCCAGCACCTGCAATTCTCCGGCCACGACATCGCCTTGCAGTTGCACGAATTGCGCCGGAGCGATGCTCGCTGGCGCGGATTCGAGAAACTGCCGCAGTTGCGCATGGGTGGATGCGCCACGCCATTGCGTGCGGATCGCCGCGCCGCCGTCGCCGAACAGCAGTCCCCACGGGTTCATCGTCATCATGCCGCTGAACACCCAGGTCAGCGTCAGCAGACCCATGCTGAGGCCCAGCAGGTGATGCCAGTACCAAATGCCGCGAAACGGCGAGGACAATCGGCCATCACGTTTCCGGCGCAGGCTGGTTATGCCCAGATAAAGGCCGGTCAGCGTGAGAAAGACGCCGATCACGGCGGTCCAGATCACGATCTGCGACCACAGCGGTCCGTTGCGGCGTAGCACCGTGGGATAGAACCAATGCGGAATCGCGCCGAACCACGTGAGCACCCGTTCGCGGCGATTGGTGTCTTGAAGAATCTCGCCGGTGCTGGCGTCCACGTAGATTTGGCTGCCGGCTTTATCGCCCAGTGCGAGGTGTTGCAGCGGTTGATAGGGGTTTGCGATCTGTATGGACCATTGATCCACATTCACTTCACGCAGCCACGTTGGCGAAGCGTTAACAAGTTTGCGACCGGCGGCGTACTGCGCAGCGACGCCGAGCAATCCGGCCTGCGTCAGTGGCTCCAGCGGTTGACCATCGCGCAGTTTGACCGGCGTGACGCCGGGTTGCCGCAACACCGGCTCGCCTTGCAGCATCTCGATGCGAAAGCTGCGCAGGGGTTCGTTGTCATCGCCCAGCAGCGCCGCTGCGCAGCATTGCGTGAGTTCCAGCGGCGCGAGCGTTTGCAACCGTTCGGCTGGCGTGAACGCGGGGAAACTCTGGTACATCATCACAAAGCCCGACAGGCACCAGATCGCGATCAGCACACTCACCGCCACGGCAAGGTAGCGGTGAATCAACTGAATCGCGCGTAGCAGCATGTGCGCCGTGAGCGGTGCGGGTCAGGACTTCAGCAAGTCTTGCACGATTTGAATTTGCCGCGTCAGAGCCTCGCCCACCTTCTCGAACTGTGCGATGCGTTCGCGTTCCGTCGCCACCACTTCCGGCGGTGCGTGATCGACGAAATTCGGATTGCCGAGTTTGGCGCGTGCGCGGGCGATCTCCTGATCGTTCTTGTCCTGCTTTTTCTTCAGCCGCGACAACTCCACAGCCGGGTCGATCAAGCCCTGCATCGGCACCAGCAGCGTGAGGTTGCCCACCACCGCTGAGGCGCTGGGCGGCGCAGTCTCACCCGCAGCCAGCAGACGCGCCGCGTCGATGCCCGCCAGCCGCGACAGCAGCGCGGCATGGCGCGTGAAGCGCGCGGCATCGTCGGCGGTGGCGTCGCGCACCAGCGGCGCGAGTCGCCGCGCGGGGCTGATGTCCATCTCGCCGCGAATCTGACGCAGGCCGAGAATCACGCCTTTGAGCCAGTCCACATCGGCGCTGGCTTCGCCATCTTCCGGCAGCGATGCCGCATCGGGCCACTGCGCCAGCATCACCGTCTCACCGGCCACACCCGCCAGCGGCGCCACACGACGCCAGATTTCATCGGTGATAAAGGGCATCAGCGGATGCAGCGCCCGCAGCAGCGTTTCGAGCACGGCAAGCAGCGTGCGGCGCGTGGCTTGCGCGGCGAGTTCATCCTCGCCCTGCAACACGGGCTTGGCAAGTTCCAGATACCAATCGCAGAACTCATACCAGGTGAATTCATACAGCGCGCTGGCGGCCAGATCGAAGCGGTAGTCGGCAAAGCCCTGCTCGGTCGCGCGCAGCGCAACACCCAAGCGCGAGAGTATCCAGCGATCAATCACGCCATCGCTGCGCGTGCCGGCGGGCGCAAGCGCCTTGTCTTCGGTCATCATCAACACGAAGCGCGCGGCGTTCCACAGTTTGTTGCAGAAGTTGCGATAGCCGGCCACGCGAGCCAGATCAAAGCGAATGTCGCGGCTCTGCGTGGCGAGCGATGCGAACGTGAAGCGCAGCGCGTCGGTGCCATGCGCTTCGATGCCCTGCGGGAATTGCTTGCGCGTGGCCTTGTCGATGCCGGGGGCCAGATGCGGCTGCATCAATCCGGTGGTGCGCTTGGTGAGCAGCGAGGGCAGGTCGATGCCATCCACAATATCCAGCGGGTCGATCACATTGCCCTTGGACTTCGACATCTTCTGGCCTTCGCCATCGCGCACCAGACCATGCACATACACTTCGCGGAAGGGCACGTCGCCCATGAAGTGCAGGCCCATCATGATCATCCGCGCCACCCAGAAGAAGATGATGTCAAAGCCGGTGACCAGAACGCTGGTAGGGTAGTAGCGCGAGAGTTCCGGCGTGCGATCCGGCCAGCCCAGCGTGGAGAACGGCCACAGTGCGGAGGAGAACCAGGTGTCGAGCACGTCTTCATCGCGGCGCAGCGGCACGTTGGCGCTGGCGTCCGCGCCAGCATCCACGCCGTGACGCTTGCGCGCGGCGGCCTGCGCCTCGTCTTCATTGCGCGCCACATAGCAATGCCCGGCCTCGTCGTACCACGCCGGTATCTGATGCCCCCACCACAACTGACGGCTGATGCACCAGTCGCGGATGTTGCGCATCCACTCAAAATAAGTCTTCGACCAGTTCTCCGGCACGAAGCGGATGCGGCCCTGTTCCAC
>JAITMN010000361.1 GCA_031277355.1 Nevskiaceae bacterium
ACATTGTAGAGCCGCGTGACATTGCGCGGCCCGCCGTTGTAGGCCGCTATCGGGAAGATGCCCAGCAGCGCCGGATCGTTGCGATAGGCCGTCTTGATATCCTCGCGCATCTGCGACAGCTCGATGTCGAGCAGACAGATCGCCGCCTTCATCGCATTGTAGATATTCGTTGCGCCGCGCTCGAAGTTCGGATCGATGTTCGCGCCACGGCAGCGGCGCACCACCAGCGCATAGGTGCCATTGCCGCGCTTGTTCGTGAACTGCATCGCGCCATACGCCGACGCGGTGGACACGCTGTAGCGATAGGCGTTGTCGCGCTGCAAACCGTATTGATTCATCACCTGCTCGAACGCACCGATGTTCAGCGTGGAATACAGCGTGTCGTCGGTCTGTTCGATCACGGCGAGCATCGCGATCACTTCGGCGGGCACCACGTCGGCCAGCAATTGCCCCGGATACGCCACACTGGGCACCTTCGCCACGCGCAATTCGCGCAGCGCGCGGTTCGCCGTGGAGAGCAGAAAATCGCGCCCACTGCCGACGAGGCCCGGATCGAGCGCATCGGTTGTGAAAGGCAGATAGATGATGGGCTCCGCGGTGCGCGCCACCTCGCGCCATTGTTTTCGCGCCAACGCCTTGTTGTCGAAGACGGGAAACTTGCGGCCATACACTTTCAGCGGTTCACCATTGGGGCCGCTGAAGCCGAACATCAGCCTCTCGGCGCCGGTGCCACCCACATGCCATGCCTTGAGCCCCGGCGTGATCAACCGGAACGACACCGGCGGGCCGCCAGGCTTCCAGCGAACCGGCGGGCGCGGGATTTCGATGTGCGCCATCGTCCATTCTTCGGTGGTCTCGTTCCACAGCGCGAACACCACGGGCCGGCCGCGCAGGATTTCGTTCTTGCCCTTGCCGGTGAAGACGTAGTTGAGGTCCACATCGCGCAGCAGTTCTTCGGCTTCCTGCACCAACTCGCGGATTTCCACGTCGTGCGCGAAGAATCGGCCCCGGACCACCACTTCCGGTATTTCCGGAAACTCATCGAAACTTTCCAATTCGGCCTCAGGCGCGGACACCGTCAGCGAATAGTTGGGATCGAGCCCGTTGGCCGAAAGCAGGTCCGCGACGTCCAGCTCGCCTTCTTCCTGCAGCGAACCCATCAACGCGACCCGCATGTCTTCCAGACCATCATACGCAGCACGGTTCGCCGCGCAGGCCGCGCAGAGCAGCAATAGAAAGAGGGGCAGCACACGCCCCACCCTGTTCAGCGTCGCATTCATTGGATGCTCACTCATTGAACCGAAGTGCGACTCATACACCGTGATCCTTGGAAAACCAGGGCAGTTCAGCGCGCAGCATAGCCCTTCTGCGGCTTTATCCCAAATCTGACATGACCGGCCCTGTCGGATTAGAATTTGCGGTCTGGGTGCAAACAAGAACCAGAATCAACCCCGGCTCGTTTTCCGGGGAAGGGGAAGCATGACCACGATCCAATCATCGGCGCTACTGGCCGCTGCCGCTGCCACCGCACTGGCGCTGGGCGCGTGCAGCAATTCCGCGCAGCAGCCCGTCACCGGCAACGCGGTTAGCTGCGACCGCCAATGCCTGATCAACGCCACCGACGCCTACGTCGCCGCACTGGTCGCGCACGATCCCGCACGTGCGCCATTGTCGGATCAACTCCGGTTTGTCGAAAACGCCGTGAAGATGGCGCCCGGCGAAGGTCTGTGGAAAAGCATCGTCAGCGCCCCCGGAACCTTTGCGCTGCACGTGCCCGATGAAGTCACGCAGCAGGCCGGTCTCATCGCGATGATGACCTACCTGGCCGCACCGCCCGCCCCGCAGGGCGCTTCCCCCGAAGAGCGCGCCCGGCAAGAGGCCACCGCAACGCCGGTGGAACAGCCGGTGATGGTGGCGCTGCGCCTGAAGTTCGACGCCAGCGGCAAGATCACCGAAGCCGAACACCTGACAACCGGCGTGCGCGAAGCGCAGTTGGTGAACCTGCAAACGCTGCGGCCCGGCCTGCTCACCGAAATCCCCGAAGCGCAGCGCAAACCGCACGACGAACTGATCCGCATCGGCGCGTCTTACTACGATGCGCTCGACGACAACAACGGCGAACTGATGCCCTTCGCGCCAGACTGCGAGCGCCACGAAAACGGCATGATCACCGCCGGCGGCAATCCCGCGCAGGGACCAGCCGTCCCCGGCACGGCAGCAACGCCTGCGGTATCCCGCGACTGCCGCGAGCAACTGAACAGCAACACCTTCCAATACATCGACCGCATCGAAAACCGCCGCGTGTTCGCCGCCGATCCGGTAACGGGGTTGGTGATGGGTCTGTCGCACTTTCGTCATCCGATGACCAACCTGCCCTACCAGGTGAAGAACATCGACGGCTCCACCTCCGAGCGCAACAAGGACAACCTGTCTTTTGCGCCATTCGATCTGCCCGCCGCGCACATCTTCAAGATCGGCGCCGACGGTCTGGTTCACGAAATCGAAGCCATGGGCTTCATGGCCCCCTACAACTCGCCCACGGGCTGGGAGTAAGCGTTTTATGTCGATTCCTTCAACACTCAAGTTCAGCGCGCTGGCCGGCGCGATGGTCAGCGCCGCATTGCTCGCAGGCTGCCAATCGCGCGACACCGCATCATCGGCGCTGCCGCCGCCCGCGCAAGTGAACATGCAACGCCTGCTCAACGCCGATCAGGAAGGCGGTCAGTGGATGAGCCACAGCCGCACCTACGACGAGCAGTATTTCAGTCCGCTGAACCAGATCAACGACACGAACATCGCCGATCTGGGTCTGGCGTGGTTCGTCGATCTGCCCACCAACCAGAACATCGAGACCACACCGCTGATGATCGACGGCGTGGTCTACATCACGCTGCCGTGGAGCAAGGTGATGGCGCTGGATGCGAAGACCGGCAAGCAGCTATGGCTGTACGATCCCAAGGTCGCCGGCGCGTGGAACATCAACATCTGCTGCGGCGTCGACAATCGCGGCGTGGCGGCGTGGAATGGCCGGATCATCTTCGGCACGCTCGATGGCCGGCTGATCTCGCTGGATGCCAAAACCGGCGAGCCGGTGTGGTCGGTGAAGTCCACGCCCGACGAGCGGCGCTATTCGATCACCGGCGCGCCGCGCATCGCCAACGGCAAGATATTCGTCGGTTCTGCGGGCGCAGAGTTCGACGTGCGCGGCTATGTGGATGCCTACGACGTCGAAACGGGTGAACGTCTGTGGCGCTTCTGGACGGTGCCCGGCGATCCGGCCGCAGGCTTCGAGAACAAAACGATGGAGATGGCCGCAGCCACGTGGAAAACGCCCGGCTGGTGGAACACCGGCGGCGGCGCAACGGTGTGGGATGCGATCACCTACGACGCGGTGAATGATCTGGTGATCTTCGGCACCGGCAACGGCACGCCCGGCGATGCGGTGCGGCGCGATGCGGGCCAGGGCGACAACCTCTTCGTCACCTCCATCGTCGCGGTGCATGCCGAAGACGGCAGCTACGCCTGGCACTACCAGCCCACGCCCTGGGAAACCTGGGACTACGACACCGACCAGCAGTTGATGCTGCTCGACATCGACATCGACGGCCAGAAGCGCCATGTGGTGTCACAGGCATCGAAGAACGGCTTTTTCTATCACTTCGACGCAGCCACCGGAAAGCTGCTCTCGGCGGTGCCCTTCACGGACGTGAACTGGGCCACCGGCGTTGACCTCGCCACCGGCCGTCCGAATGTGGTGCCCGAGTCGCGCCCCAATCTCACCGGCAAGGTGTTCAACCTCACGCCGGGACCTGCCGGCGCGCATGCCTGGCAGTCGATGTCCTACAGCCCGCTCACGGGGCTGGTGTACATCCCCGCCACCACGCACTGGCAGTTGATCGGTCCGCTCGACCAGCGCCAGAAGTATCTGGCCGACCATCCCGACACGAAGCAAACCTTCACCGGCCGCCTCACCGCCTGGGACCCCGTCGCGCAGCGCGAAGTGTGGCGCAGCGAGGAGTTCATCAATCCAGCCGGCGGCGTGCAGGTCACCGGCGGTGCGCTGGCGACGGCTGGCAATCTGGTATTCCACGGCAATCTGCCCAAGCGTGAATTTGCCGCCTACCGCGCCACGGATGGTGAGCGCCTGTGGAGCTTCGACACGAAGACGGCGGTGCTGGCCGGCGGCATCAGCTATCAGGTGGACGGCGATCAGTATGTGGCCGTTGCCGTGGGCGGCCCGATGCCCGGCGGCTACTACGCGCCCAACGGCGCACGCCTGCTGGTGTTCAAGCTCGGCGGCAACACCGTGCTGCCCGACATCCCGCCGTTCACCGAAGCCCCGCTGTCCACCGCGGCGCAGTTCGCCGACGCAGCGACGATCACGCGCGGCGCAGCGGTGTTCGAGGCGCAGTGCCAGCTCTGCCACGGTCGCAACGGCGCGGCGCGCTCCACCTTCCCCGACCTGCGCCGCTCACCGGCGCTGACGAGTCAGGAATCCCTCGACACCATCGTGCTGCAAGGCGCGCTGTCCGAGCGAGGCATGGGCTCGTTCCGGGAATACCTGCAAGACGGCGACACGGTGGCGCTGCGCGCCTATCTGATCTCGCTGGCCGAAGCAGCGCGCGCGCAGGCGGCAGGCTCGGCAACGCCCGCGCGGTAAGCGCGGGCGGGGAAAACTGCCACCGTAATCTGTATTGATGCATAATCGCATCAATACAGATTCGCGAGGCATCCCATGAGAACCACCATCACCATCGACGATGCGCTGTACGAACAGGCGCTGGAAGTGGCCGATCCCGGCATGGAAAAAGCCGATCTGGTTCGGGAGGCGGTCAAACTTTTCGTCCGGGTGCAGGCTGGTAAACGCCTTGCTGCCCTTGGCGGAACCGCGCCCAACATGAAACCGATACCTCGCCGCCGCGAGCTTGCCCGGTGACCGGCGTTCTGGTCGATACTTCGGTTTGGGTGGATCATTTCCGCCAACAAAACGCATCGCTGCGCGATCTATTGGAACGAGACCTGGTGCTCACGCATCCTTTCGTTCTCGGAGAAATCGCCTGCGGCACGCCGCCCAATCGAGCCAGGACGCTGTCTGATCTGACCCACCTGCGATCTGTTCAGCAAGCGAGTCTGCAAGAGACGATGGAGTTCATCGGGCGCGAAAAATTATTCGGCTTGGGTTGCGGCCTGATCGATTTGACGTTGCTGGCCTCAACGCTGATGACATCCGGCGCGACACTATGGACGCAAGACAAGCGCCTGTCCGCGCTGACCACGCGCTTTGGCGTCCATCATCGAGCCGCGCTCCACTAGCGTTGTCGGAAGCGGAGCGTGCTGCTGGCACGCCCCGCCCCGCTCAACCCCACAAGCGGCCGCCTACTCCTTCCAGTCCTTCGGCTCCTGCATACCCGGCGTGATCTGGCGCACCTTGTAGCGCCACTGCCCGCCCTCCTTCACGAAGTGGGCGTACTCGCGGCCCTGCACGATCACCTTGGGTTGATCGCCCTGCTTCTCTATCACGTACTCGGTGAAGATCATCTTCGCGGTGGCCGTATTGCCATGCACGACGATCAACGGATTGCTGATGCTCACATTGAAGGAAAAACGCTCCTGTCGCGGCCGTGGCTCCTGCCCCGGCGCGCGGCCATACGCCGACATGATGCCTTCCTTGCCCTTGTAATGCCGCTCGCCAAGAATCAGTTCGGCATCGGTGGCGTAGAAGTCGGCGAAGTTTTCGGCGTCTTCGCGGCCGAAGTTGTAGTAGTAGCGCGTGATCAGGTCTTGAATCTGCGCACGGTCCACCAGCGTGGCCGCCGTGATTTCCTGCGCCTGCGCCGTTGCCGCACCGCCTGACATCAGGCAGACGGCAACACCCAACGCACCAAACAAAGCCGCAATGCGGCGATTGGAAACATTATTCATGACACTCCCTCCCACCCTAGTTCCGATAAGCCACCTGCAACCCAATGACGCGCGGCAGATAGCTGGTTTGGAAGAACGGGTTGTAGCTGGTAAAAGTCGGGCAAGCCCCACTCGGATCAATCGGACAACCCGCGCGACCGCCGCCGGTAATGTTGCCCTTCTGACCCAGCAGGTTGGTGGCAAAGACGTTGACATCGAAGTTGCGCAGTTCAAAACCCAACCGCAGGTTCAGACGATCCGTGGAAATGCCCACCGACGCATCCGGCGCGTAGGACTGCGTGCCGGCAAAGCTCGTCACATACTTTGAAGTCCAGCGATAATCGGCCCGGATGTAGGCCCTCACCTCTTCGCCAAACTGATAGTCGTAGCGCGCGCCGGTCTGCACCGACCACTTGGGCGCAATCGGCGTCAGCGGCGTGCCATCGAGGCTGACCACATAACCGGAGGTTACCGGCGCTCCGGTATTCAGGTTGATCGGCCCGAACAGGCCGGTGACCGTCTCCAACGATTCGGACTTGTTGTAGCCCACGGCCAGATTCGCGGTGAGGCTATCGAACAGCAACGCCTCACTCTCGAACTCCAGCCCCTCGCTGCGCGCCTTGCCGCCATTGGCGACGATCGGCACGCCGCAGCCCACGCCCATTGCCACCTGCGTTTGCGGATTGTTCCAGTCGATGCGGTACACATCGCCGTTGACCTGCAAGCGGTTATCGAACAGACGGAACTTGCCGCCCAGTTCATAAGACCACACCGAGTCGGACTGAAAGGTTTCCGGCAACTGGAACACGTCGAGCCCGAACTGCCCCACCGCAAAGGAACAGATGTTCGGCGAAAGCAGATTGTTGACGCCGCCGGGCCGGAAGCCCTTGGCCGCCGTCGCATAGACCATGCCCTGATCGGTGAGCTGATACTGCACCGTGACCTTCGGCGTCACCGGCGTGTTGCTGATCGAACCGGAACTGATCGCCCCCGGCGTATCGTAGGTATTGAAGCCCGAGCCCGGCCCGATTTCCTGATTGTAGTAATCAAAGTCCACGCGCGAGATGCGCAGACCGCCGGTCAGACGCAGCCGCTCCGTGATCCAGTAGTTCGCCTCGCCGTAGATTGCCCATTCGGTGTCGTGCGTGGTCTGCTGGTGCGTGTCGAAGATCACCGGGTCGCCGTTCTCATCGGGCAATGCCGGCACGCCATAGCGATCCTGCGCGGTGATGCCATAGAGCAGCCCTGCGATGCGATCCAGTTCGTAATGCCCCCGGTAATCCGAACTGCCCTTCATGTTCGAATAGAACAGGCCACCCACCCATGAGAAGGGCGTGGCGTTGGGTTCGGAAGAAAAGCGAATCTCCTGACTGAAACCATCGCGCTGATTCTTGGCGGTGAAGCGGCCATTCTCCCTCCAGAAATCCGGGTACGACTCGATGAAGCCGAACCCGCGAGGCACGTTCACCGGCGTGGCGCCGGGCGCGGTGTAGGTGCCGCCGACGATGTTGCGGAACGACAACTGCGAGGTATCAAGCTGTATGCCCTTGGTGCCGTCATAGATCATCGAAGTGATCGACTTCACCGACACGCGCCCCAGGTTGTAGTCGAGCGTCAGCGTCGGCAGGTTCATGTTGGTCGCGGTGGGATTGAGATTGCCGGTGCCAATCGATCCGCCGAGTTGCTGAAACGGCTTGAGGTTGTAGGGACCATAGCTTGCGCCGCGACGGATATACACCGCCGGATTGGCCGCCTGCGCCGCATTGCAGGCCGCATCGCCCGTCGCCACCACCGGCGGATTCGAGCGATTGGGAAACGGCAGACTGGTGACGGTGGCGGTGTTGTAGCACTGCGTGGGCTCCGTCACGACTCCATCGACCGAAAGGTTGAAGTTCGTGGCGGTGAGATTCACTTCCTGATGCGAGGTGAAGTAGGCCAGCGTCGCCATCAGGTTGTCGGAAACCTGCCAGGCCAACGACAGACGCGCCAGATATTGAGAACCGTCATTGGCGTCTTTGAAGCGCGTGGAGCCGTTGAGCGGGTCGATGATGTCGACCCAGCCCGCATCATGCTTGGCCCAGATGCTGCCGCGAAAACCCAGCTTGTTCTCGATCAGCGGGCCGCCAACGGCCACACCGGCCTCGTAGTTCGTGCCGCCGCTTTGCACCGAAGACACTTCGGCTCGGGCATAGCTGGAATAGTCGGTGAGACTGGGCGCAGGCGTGATGTAGCGGATCGTGCCGCCCTCGGAAGAACCGCCGTAGAGCGTGCCCTGCGGACCGCGCAGCACTTCGATGCGCTCCAGATCAAACAGGGGCGGCAGCGGCGTGCCGTTCAGCGTGAACACGCCACCGCCGGTATTGCGCTTCTGCAATGGCGTGTCGTCGAGATAGAAGCCAGTGGTGGCGGCAGTGGCCGCCGTCGGCGTGTTGGCGATGCCACGGATGATCGGGTTGGCCACGCCCGGGCCCCCGACGGTGGTGATGTTCAGCGCCGGGACATTGCCCTGCAAATCGGCGAGGTTGCGGATGCCGCGCTGATCCAGATTCCTCTGCGTTTCGGCGGTGATGGACAAAGCCACCCGGTTGACCGTATCGGCCTGGCGGGTTGCGGTAACGACCACTTCCTCAAGACCCGTGGGCGCAGGCTGCTGGGCATGAGCAGCCACCGCGCACAGCGCGGACCCCAGGCTCGTGGTGACAAGCAAGACATGACGATGCGCAGAGTGAACCATGCTACCCCTCCAGTTTTTGTTGTTTGGATTGGCACCGAATTTTCGATGCCTTTCTTTACATAAGTAAGCCTTCTGGAAAAGTATCGCATGATCC
>JAITMN010000055.1 GCA_031277355.1 Nevskiaceae bacterium
GAACTCGTGGCATTGGAGAACGAACTGCCATCCATGCCCGAATACACCGAGCCATGCGCAACGCCCGGTGTGTCGAGCACCAGTGGCACCACTTGTTGAACGATGGCGTCGGTGCGCGCAAGGCTGGTGCCGGGCGGCATCGTGATCGAGATCGCCACATTGGCCTGATCCTGCACGGGGATGAAGCCGCGCGGCGTGTCGATCACGCGCCAGGCGGTGAGCGCCACCAGCCCCACATACAGCACCAGCATCAACGCGCCGCGCCGCAACAGCACCGTGGTCAGACGGCCATAGCGGTCGGCGGCGAACTCCATCCAACTGTTGAGCCGTTCGCCCAAGGCATGCAGACGCCGGCCCAGCCCCGTGCGCGCGGGCGTTGCATCGTGAGCCTGAAGTATCTTTGCCGCCAGCGCCGGTGAAAGCGTGAGCGACACCAGCAGCGAGATCACCGTGGCCGATGCGATGGTCAGCGCAAACTGCTTGTAGAACTGCCCCGCGATGCCGCCCATGAATGCCGTGGGCACGAACACTGCCACCAGCACCAGCGCAATGCCGATCAGCGCGCCGCCGACTTCATCCATCGTCAGATGCGCCGCCTCTTTCGGCGACATGCCCGCGCGCAGATGACGCTCGGCGTTTTCCACCACGACGATGGCGTCATCCACGACGATGCCGATCGACAGCACCAGCGCGAACATCGACAGATTGTTCAGCGAGAAGCCGAAGATGGACATCACCGCCATCGTGCCGACCAGCGATATCGGAATCGCCAGCAGCGGGATCAACGCCGTGCGCCAGCGTTGCAGGAAGATGATCACGACGATGACGGCCAGCACCATCGCTTCAAGCAGCGTGTGCCGCACCGCCTTCACCGCTTCGGCGGTGAACGACACTGGGTTGTAGATGATTTCGTAGCCCACGCCCGGCGGAAAACCTACCGCCAGTTCGTTCATCGTCTTGCGGATGTTGTCCCAGGTTTCAATCGCGTTGCTTTCCGGCGCCTGCGTCACGCTCAGCGATACCGCGGGCTCAATGTCCTTGTAGGCATTGACTGCATAGTTCTGCGCGCCCAGTTCCACGCGCGCCACGTCGCCGATGCGCGTGATGCGACCCTGCGCGTCGCGCTTGACGATGGCCTGCTCGAATTCCTCCGGCGATTCCAGCCGTCCCTGCGCGCGCACGTTCAATTGATACGCCGCCGGATCATCGGTGAACGGCGGCGTGCCGATCGCCCCGCCGGCCACTTGCAGGTTGTTGTTGCGCAGCGCCGCGACGATTTCCTGCACGGTGAGATTGCGTCCCGCCGCTTTCTCCGGGTCGATCCACACGCGCATCGCATAGTCGCGCGCTGCGTTGGTGCTCACGTCTCCCACACCCGGCGTGCGCAGCAGCCGTTCGCGCACCTGCAAGTTTGCGTAATTGGCGATGTACTTGCGATCAACGCTCGCGTCGGTGGCGAACATGTGCACGATCAGCAGCGTGTCGGTGGAGCCCTTGCGCACATTGATGCCCAGATCGCGTACTTCCTGCGGCAACTGCGGCAGCACGGTCTGGATGCGGTTCTGCACTTCCACCTGTGCGATATCCACATTCGTGCCGGTCTTGAACGTCACCGTGATCGACATGCGCCCTTCGCCGGTGGAAGACGACGACATATACATCATGTTCGTCACGCCGTTGATCTGCTGCTCCAGCGGCGCGGCCACGGTATCGGCGATTTCCTCCGCAGTTGCGCCCGGATACACCGCGCTCACATTCACCGTGGGCGGTGCGATCTGCGGGTATTGATCCACCGGCAGCGTGAGCCACGCGATCAGACCCGTGAGCGTGATGACCACGGAAACCGCCGCCGCGAAGATCGGCCGGTCGATGAAAAAGTGTGAGAAGCGCATGATTGTTGCTGCCGGTCAGTCTGTGCTGTCTGGCTTCGTGCCGCCCTGGGCCTGCGCGGTAGGTGAAGCCGCCGCCGATGGCGATAGGGTCAGCGTGCTGGTTTCCCCGCGCGATACGCCCGAAGGAAACGCGGTCACCACGCCCTGCGTCACGCTCACCGCGCGGCCGGGCCGTGCGCGTTGCACGCCGCTGATCACGACGCGATCCTGCGGCGACACGCCTTCGCGAATCACGCGCAGTCCATTGATCAATCGACCGGGCCGCACGATCTTCTGCGACACGATGCCCGCATCATCCACCACGTAAACCACCTGCCGCGTCTGATCGGTGACGATGGCCTCATCGGGCAGCAGCAGCGCATCAAAGGGCGCGGAGGCATACAGGCGCATCTGCCCGAACATGCCCGGCGTCAGAAAGCCATCGGGGTTGTCGAGCACCGCACGCGCGCTGATCGTGCCGGAACTGCGATCAAAGGCGTTGTCGATGAACTCCACCTTGCCTTTCCAGCGATAGTCGGTTTCATCTTGCAGGCGAATGTCCACCGGCATTGCGCGCGCGCTGTCGCTCTGACGGCGATAGCGCAGCAGCGCGGCTTCGGGCGCATCGAACACGAAGCGGATCGGGTTCTCGCTCACCACCGTCGTCAGCAACGTGTTGTCGGCCACGACCAGATTGCCCGGCGCGAGCCGCCGCCACGACGCGCGGCCGGATATCGGCGCGGTGACGCGCGTGTAGGAAAGATTCAGTTCGGCGGTGGTCACTGCTGCTTCGGCGGCGGCCAATGCAGCGGCGGCCTGCTGTTGCTGCGCGGCCAGCAATTCGGCCTGCGATTGGCTGATCAGCTTCTGCGTCACCAGCGATTCGCCGCGATGCAATTCGGCATCGGCGTTGGCGAGCACCGCGCGTGCGCCGGCGAGGTCTGCCTGGGCGCGCGCCAACTGCGCCGCGTAGGGGCGCGGGTCGATCACGAACAGCAATTGACCCTTGTCTACTTTTTCGCCGTCCTTGAAGTGGATGGACTCGATGGCCCCCGACACGCGCGGGCGGATTTCCACGTTGTCCACCGCTTCGAAACGACCGGTGTAGTCGTCCCAATCCGTGACGCTCTGCGACAACGGCGGGGCGACGACGACGCCTGGCGGCGGCGGGGGAGGAGGAGCCGATGGCTTGCACGCGGCGAGCGCCAGCAGCGCGATGCCTGACAGAATGAGTCTCATCCGCCGACAATAACAGCCTGCGGCGGCAACGGGCCAGCTTGGTGCGCCTGCCCTACAATAAGGTGTCATGACAGACGTGATCGACCTGCGTTCGGATACCGTAACCAAGCCCACGCTGGCGATGCGCGCGGCCATTGCCGCCGCGCCCGTGGGCGACGATCAGTTCGGCGAAGACCCCAGCGTGAACCAGTTGCAGCAGCGGGTGGCGGCGCTGCTGGGCAAGGAGGCCGCGCTGTGGCTGCCCTCCGGCACGATGACGAATCAGGTGGCGCTGCGCTCGATGACGCAGCCCGGCGATGAGGTGATCGCCAGCGTTGATTCGCACCTGGTCGGTTCGGAAACCGGCGGTGCGGCGGCCAATTCCGGCGTGCAGATCACGACGATTGGCGAAGGCGGTGTGTTCGGCACCGATGAGTTTCTCGACGCGGTGAAGCCGCGCGGCCACATCATGTTCCCGCCGACCACGCTGGTGAGCATCGAAAACACGCACAACCGCGCCGGCGGCATCGTCTTCCCGCAGGCCAAGGCGCAGCGGATTTGCCAGGCGGCGCGCGAGCGCGGCATCGGCACGTATCTGGACGGTGCGCGTCTGTGGAACGCCGCGATTGCCACCGGCGAGACCCCCGCGACGCTGGCTGCGCCGTTTGATCTGGTGGGCGTGGCGCTGTCGAAGGGTCTGGGCGCGCCGGCCGGCGGGATGCTGGCCGGGTCGCGCCAGCAGATCGAGCGCTGTCATCGCTACCGCCGCATGTTCGGCGGCGCGATGCGGCAGGTGGGCCTGTTGGCCGCCGCTGGTCTGCACGCGCTGGAGCATCACTACACGCGTCTGGCGGAGGACCACGACAACGCGCGCCATCTGGCGCAGTGGCTGGCGCGCAGCCCGCGCATCCGCATCGACCCCGCGCGCGTGCAGACCAATATCCTGATCTTCGAGCTTGCCGACGGCGCGCCTTGCGCCGATGCGCTGGTGGCCGCCGCCCGCGAGCGCGGCGTGTTGATGTTTGCGTTTGGCCCGCGCTGCATCCGGCTGGTAACGCATCTGGATGTGAGTCGTGAGCAGTGTGAGCGGGCGGCGCAGGTGCTGGTGGAGTTGGTGGATGGAATCGGGAAGTAGGCGCAGTCCAATCCAATCTGGACATTCAGCAAAGGTATTTCCATGCGCCGCGTTAGCTTATGGGTTGGGTTGCAAATGGTTTCCGCGATAGTGGCAATTTCCGGCTGCGCAACAGTCCCCGATGGAGGTGAGGTTGCGTCTGTGGTTATCAGCTTCCGCGATTTGGTCGATCGGCCAGGAGAATTCGATGGCAAATTGATAACTGTGCGCGGCTATATGATGCTGGAGCCGGAACTTCGCGGGTTTACTGAGAAAAAAGTATCGTCTGCTGCGGCGAGCGACGTTGTCGATTGTTTAACGCTTGCTCATGTCCCGGGTCAATTGCGAAAGAAGGCGCCGATCGGGAGATATGTGCGTTTGACCGGAGTGTTCAAAGAAAACATCAATGATGGCTATGTTGATCTTGCTGCTTGTGGAGATAACGGTATAGAAATTTTGGCGGTAAAAATGGAGTAATGGACGCGGTGATCCGATCATCCAAGCCCCGTAACATTGTTGCTAATCGCGGGTACGGATTCGTGTCAGAGATTGGGGGCTTTTATTTTATTGACAACTTGTCAAGAATAATATAGACTTCCGCCCATGAAAACGATGACAGTCGGCGAATTCAAAGCGCAGTTCTCCACTGTGCTTGATCAAATGATCAAAAATGGCAAACCCATTGCGATCAGCTACGGAAAGAAAAAAGAAAAAATCGCCGCCCTCGTGCCCTATGGCCAAATAGCGCCCAAGGCGGCGCGCGTTCTGGAGCCAATGAAAGGTCGGGCGCGCTGCATCATTCGCGAAGACTTTTCGATGACGGATGATCAATTTCTGCAAGCATGAATTGCCTGCTCGACACACATGCTTTTCTGTGGGCGGTCTTTTCCGCAGACAAGCTGAGCGCTCAGGTCAGAAAGGTCATTCGCTCGCCCGAGAACCGGGTGTGCGTCAGCGCGGTTTCTTTTTGGGAAATCTCGCTCAAGTACGCCATCGGCAAGATCGGGCTTGAAAAATGCCAGCCAGAGGACCTGCCGGACGTGGCCGCAGGCATGGACATCGAGATTCTGCCGCTCACCGCGCAGGAGGCCGCCACGTTTCACCGCCTGCCCAGGCGCGAGCACAAAGACCCCTTCGACCGCATGATCATCTGGCAGGCCGTCCAGCGGTCGCTGGTGCTGGTTTCAAAGGACGGCGGATTTGCTGGCTACGAAGAGCTCGGGCTGCAAACCCTCTGGTGACGCCCCAGCCCCGCCTTTGGCTGCCTTTGCACTGCCGCATCATGCCCGGAGCCGGCTGGCTGACCCCATGACCCGAACGGTGTAGCATTACCCGGCTACACCCGGCGAATGCCCCGCACGGCGCGCGGTGACCGGGCGGGGGATCAATACAATGAGCAAGAAAGGCTTTCCGTT
>JAITMN010000088.1 GCA_031277355.1 Nevskiaceae bacterium
GTCGACGGCAACAAGGTCACGCTCGACAAGCCGCTGGAATACATGCACTACGGCAAGATCACCTTCGGCGTGGATGAACGCGGCGAAGTGGGTCTGCTCACGCGCAACATCAAGATTCAGGCGTCTGACGATGCCGCGCAGTCTTTCTTCGGCGGTCACATCATGGCGATGCCTTCGAGCCATATGTACATCGAAGGTGTGGAATTGAATCGCATGGGCCAGAACCTCACGCTGGCGCGCTACCCGATTCACTGGCACCTGGTCGGCGATGCCGATGGACAGTACATCCGCAACGCAGCGATTCACGATACCTACAACCGTTGTGTAACGGTGCACGGCACGAACAATCTGCAGATTGAAAACAACGTCACCTTCAACACCGTGGGTCACTGCTTCTTCATGGAAGACGGCATCGAGCACGGCAATCGTTTCGTGAAGAATCTGGCGATTCAGACCAAGTGCCACACCTCCAAGCCCTGCGACCCCACCAACCTCGCCGCGTTTGGATCACAGGCGGACGGCCGCAACACCAAGACGGCAGGTCAGGACTCCAAAGACGTGTTGATCCCTTCCGACAACACCGTGTCGAGTTTCTGGATCACCAACCCCGACAATAGCTATGTGGGCAACGTGGCTGCGGGCTCCGATTCCACGGGCTTCTGGTACGGCCTGCCTCAGCATCCGATCGGGCAGTTTGAAGGCACGGAGATCAGCAAGGCCATCTGGCCGCGCTCAACCAAGGTGCGCGAATTCAAGGACAATGTTTCCCACTCCAACTTCGACGGCTTCATGCTGGATCGCGGTCCCAGACCCGATGGCAAGTTCAGCACGGCCTCGCACATTTCCGTTGCCACGCCGGGGGATCCGAACAGCCCCATCGTGGAGTCGGTGTTCGAGAATTTCACCGCCTACAAGAACCGCAATGGCGGCATGTGGTCGCGCGGTGAACTGCATCTGTACAAGGGCTTGAAGCTGGCCGACAACGCGATGGGCTACACCCATGCGTCGGGCAACTTCGCGCAGGCCGACTACACCTCGCGCGTGGTCGACTCGCTGTTCGTGGGCGAAACCGAGAACATCGGCAACCCCACGACGCCTGAAGAAAAGAAGTATGGCCGCAGCCTGCCGTATCCGATGATGCCGGACTACCCGATTCACGGCTACGAGTTCTACGACTCGGTTCACGAGCTCGACAACGTCAGCTTCGTGAACTATGCCGACAACGCCACGCGCAAGTCAGGTGCGGTGACCTACCTGCTCTACACCAGCTTTGCGATGAGCAGCAACAACGCTCTCAAGCGCGCGAAGTTCACCAACGCCAAGCCGGTGTATTTCCCGGCCGCGACGCTGGAGAACAACAAGTGGAGCAACGATGACTACGGCAACGGCGCCTACAGAACGGCCATCATTCAAGACAAAGACGGCACGCTGACCGGTGTTGCCGGCTCCTTCATCCTGAACACCGACCCGGAGAATTCGCTGGGCATCGATGAAGCCTGCCAGATCAAGCCGACCTGGAACGCTGCGGTGTGCAAGGGCGATTACGGGCGCATGACCATTGGCGCGCCTCGTCCGGCACCGGCTGCTGCCGGTCAGGGTGGGGCGGCTGCGGGTCGGCCTGCGGGTGGCGCGGGCGCTCCGGCGGCGGGCGCTCCTGCCGCAGCGGGCGGCGCTCCGGCTGCTGGCGGTGCGGGAGCCCCGGCTGCGGGTGCTCCGGCTGCAGGCGGTGGCGGTGGTTTCACCTTCAACATCGTCCGGCGTCCCATGGGTGGTCCGCCCCCTGAGCCGATTGCTGTGCTCAGCCGCAAAGGCAAGGAATACCCCATCGTCGGAGCAACCAATGTCCGTGCGGGCACCGAGTACAAGGTCAGCACCGACAGGCCCGGCCTGAACATCAGCCTGTCGGAGTTGGAAGCCGGTTCGGCGGTCGTGTTTGAACTGCCGGGATTCACCACGGCGGCCTCGGGCACGGCGCAGAGCAGCCTCGATGCGCTGCGCAAGGCCAGCGAAACCTCCTACTTCAAAGACGGCGGCTCGCTGTGGGTGAAGCTCGTTTCCAGCGGCGATATCCCCGGCAAGGGTCCTGACGCCAGCGGCCCGGCTCGCCGTCCCGGTGGCGGAGCCAGTCTCCAGGTCAGCCGGTAAGCAGCTGCACTGGCGATGCAAGTAAAGCCCCCGGGCTGGATGCCGGGGGCTTTTCTATGGACGACGCCCGGCACCAGTGCACCTCACGAGGCATGCGGGCGTTGCCCCGGTTTTTGACTTGTGAGTAAACTGTTGCGTTATCAAGACGGGTGGCGACAGCTTCGTTGTCCGGTATTCCAGATTTCAGTCCGAACAACGAAGAGACTCGCCTTGGTCGTATCCGCTTTTTTCAGGCGCTTGACGCGCTTTGCCGTTGCTGCGACCGCATTGCCGCTGGCGCTGGTTTGCCTGCCCGCGCATGCGCACGTCAAATGGTTTGCCCCCTACGCCGTCGGCGCCTCGCCGCAGCCGGTTGGTCTGACGCTGACCAATACCTGGTTCTGGACCGGCGTCGCGCTGGTGCTGTTTTTCTTTCTGCTCGCGCGCCTGATCGAGCGCTCGGACGCGGGCGAAAAAATCCTGCGCGGCCTCGACCGCGCGAGCAATCCGCTGTGGGGGCGTCTGGACGATTTCGTGCGGCTCGTCATTGCCGCGTTTTTCGTCGCCATCTTCACCGTTGGCGGCACCTATCTGACGCCGGAGATGCACACGCGCCACGAATGGGTGCCGTGGCTTCAGTTGCTGATCGCGGCGCTGATCTTTTCGCGCCGCACGCAACCGTTGGCCGCAGCGGGCATCATCGTGCTGTGGCTGCTGGCGCTGCGCGACTACGGCCTCTTTCACCTGCTCGACTATCTGGCGCTTTGCGTTGGCGTGGCCGGCTATCTGGCGCTGGAAGCTTCCGCCAGACCGCAATGGCGCGAACGCCGCTTTGAAGTGCTGCGATGGGGTATCGCCATCGCGCTGATGTGGTCGAGCGTCGAAAAATTCGCCTATCCAGACTGGTTTTATCCGGTCATCGAGGAACGGCCTTACCTCACTTTCGTCATGTCGCGCGACACCTTCATCCCAATGGCGGGCGTGGCTGAATTCACGCTGGGGTTCGGCCTGATCTGGACGCCGCTGGTGCGGCGCTTCTCGGCGATCGCGTTGTTCGTGATCTTCATGGTGGCCGTTTATCCCTTTGGCCGTATCGACCTGATCGGCCACGCGCTGATTCTGGTGACGATGGTCGCCGTCGCCGCCGACCGGACACGCGAAAACCACTTTCTGCCCAAGCTCAAACAGGCGCTGACGGGCGTGCCGGCGGGTTTGGTGACGGCCTTGCTGATCTTCATCGCCGGCTACTGGGGGCTGCATACGATGATCTACGGCGTCGAGGGCCGGGCCGGGCCGGTGCGGGACGCGCGTTTTCCCGGCATGGACCTGAACGACATCACGAGCGCCGATCCCTCCGCCACGGCGATGCTGGCCCTGCCCACCGCTCAAGAGGCCAATCACGCCGTAATGGAGCGCATGGACGGCCCGATGATGGAGGGGATGATGCACCCCGATCCGGACGTGGCCTTTGCCCTCGGCATGGTCCCGCACCACCAGGGCGCGATTGATATGTCGATGATCGTGCTGAAGTTCGGCAAGGACCCGCAGAACCAGCGCCTGGCCCGGGAAATCATTCAGGAACAGCAGCACCAGATCGATCAAATGCGTGAATGGTTGCGGCAGCGCAACATTCCGCAGCCGCCGTAACCGCTCATTGCTTCGAAACTCCCGGCTTGCACGTTTGTCTGAGGCAACGTGCGCTGACGCAATTGCGCTATCCTTTTCGAATTCGAACGTGGGGTCATCTTGGTACGGGGTTCTGATGCCATGAATAAAATGTATCGTTTGCTGCTTCCTGCATTGCTGATCGCCGGCGCATCGGTTGCCGCGCAGGCACAGGAGGCACGCTGGTCTGATCCGAACACCTGGCCCAATCGCAAGGTGCCGGTGGCAGGGGATAAAGTTACCATTGGCCGGGACAAACAGGTGGTGCTCGATGTGAGCCCGCCGGCGCTGGCAGGTTTGTCCATCGACGGCAAACTCACGTTTTCCAACGATGCCGACCTGGAGCTGACCACCGAGTGGATCATGCTGCACGGCGAGTTGGCCATTGGCAGCGAGGCCGCTCCGCACACGCGCAAGGCCACGATCACCCTCACCGACAACATCAAGGATGAAGACGTGATGGCCGGCATGGGCGATCGCGGCATCATGATGTCCGGCGGCACGCTGAACCTGCACGGCAATGTCACCAACGCCTGGACCAAGCTGGCCAATACGGCCAAGGCGGGGGCCACCTCGATCGACGTGCTGAACGCCAGCGAATGGCGAGTGGGCGATGAAATCATCCTTGCCTCCACAGACTTCGATGCCCGGCAGGCCGAGCGCCGCACCATCGCCGGCATCAATGGCAACAAGATCACGCTCGACAAGCCGCTGGAATACATGCACTTCGGCAAGATCACCTTCGA
>JAITMN010000125.1 GCA_031277355.1 Nevskiaceae bacterium
ACGATGATGTCCTGCACCTTCAGCACATCCACCGCGTATTGCAGCGTGGACAGACAATTCAAATCCGTGTGGATGACCAGATTGGCGACATTGCGATGCACAAACAGTTCGCCGGGGGCCAGATCGACGATCTCGTTGGCCGGCACGCGGCTGTCGGAGCAGCCAATCCACAGATAGCGCGGGGATTGCTGCGCCACCAGCCGGGCGAAAAAATCCGGCTCACGCTCGATGACGCCACGGGCCCAATTGCGATTGTTGTGCAACAGGTGGTCCAAGCGCCTCATGGCGCACATTCTGCCGGTATCGACGCCAATGGCAAACCGGGTTATTTTGCCCGCCCTCCCAGACTCGACAGGAATTGGTGCATGAAACGCCTTGTTATCTTCGTTGCCGGCTGTCTTGCGATAGCCGCCGCTCAGGCCCAGACGGTGACCTATAACATCGATCCGGCTCACACCTACCCCACCTTCGAAGCCGACCACATGGGCGGGCTGTCGAAGTGGCGCGGCAAGATCAACAGCTCCAGCGGCAAAGTCACGATGGACGCCAAGGCGGGCACCGGCACCGTGGATGTGACGATGGACATGGCCTCGATCGACTTCGGTCTCGACGCCATGAACGAGCATGCGCGTTCGGCCGATATCTTCGACGTGGCGAAGTTCCCCACCGCCACGTTCAGCGGCAAGCTGGCGGGCTTCAAGGACGGCGCGCCCACCGAAGTGCAGGGCAACCTGACGCTGCATGGCGTGACCAAGCCCGTCACGCTGAAGCTCAACAGCTTCCTGTGCAAGAAGAATCCGCTGAACCAGAAGGAAGTCTGCGGCGCCGATGCGTTGGCGCAGATCAACCGCGCGGATTTCGGCGTTGACTACGGCAAGGACATCGGCTTCAAGATGGACGTGACGCTGCGCATCTCGATCGAGGCCCCTCGCGCCGATTGAGGCGTCAACGCAGCAGATGCTCCCAGGGCCGGTCTGTGAGGCTTTCCAGAAAAGCCTCCAGATCGGCCTTTTCCCTGCGCGACAGATGCAAGGCCGGCAGCGGCGGCAGCACATCGGGTCTGCCGCGATCATAGTGATCGATCACGGCGGCCAGCGTCGGCAGCGCGCCATCGCGCATGTAAGGCGCAGTCACCGCCACATTGCGCAGCGAGGGCACGCGCGCCAGAGCGCCCTCGCTGGCCTGCATGCCATGCCCATTGTTGGCGTACAGGTTTCCAACGCCGGCCTGCTCCACGCTGCGCAGCGGGCCTGAGAACGCCATGCCCGAATGGCAATTCGTGCATCCCAGACGCGGACTGAAGAACAGATCAAGACCACGCAGCGCGGCCTTGCTCATGCCGCTGCGATCGGCCGCGAAGAGGTAACGGTCGAAGGCCGAGCTGGCCTCACCCAGCGAACGCTCGTAGGTGGCGATGGCCTTGATCACATTGCCCATCGTCACCGGCTGCGGTTCATCGGGAAAGGCTTCGATGAAGCGCAAGCGCAGCGCTTCATCGGCCTGCAAGCGTTCCAGCACTTGCGGCTCGATGCCGGTCAACCCCAGTTCCACCGGAGTCGTGGCGAACATCGGTATTCGCATCTGCGTTTCCAGTGAAGGGTTACCCGGCGCATCCCAGCCCAGCGAGGGATTCCAGGCGCTGTAGAGAATGCTCGGCGCATTGCGATGCAGACGCTGGCCCAGCGCGCCCACCGACTGCGCCTGCCCATCGGTGAAGGCGCGGGCCGGATCATGACAACTGATGCAGGCGTAGTCGCCGGTGACCGACAATCGGCGGTCGGCGAACAACTGCGCGCCCAGCGCTGCGCGAGCGGCGCTCATCGGGTTGTCGGCGGGGACGAAAGGCGCGGCGAACCCCGGTGGAAGCGGTCTTGAGAAGCCCGGCTCAACGCGCGAAGACGCGGCGGCATTGGCGGCAACAGCAGCAACACTGGCAACGACCACCGCGGCGGCAAGCAATGGCCGCCGCAACAAGCTGCGCAAAGCCAGCGCGAAGGACGCGCCAGCGCGCATCATCAACGCCAGTCGCGCGCCGGGACTGCCGCCAGTTCCGGACGCAGCGCGGCGGTGGTGGCCGCCACGCCGCCACGCTCGGCAACCCAGGCCGCAAACGCCGACACCTCTTCGGCGCTGACGCCGGCCGGCGGCTTGCGATTGGCCGCAACCCAAGCCTTCATGCCATCGAGCAGCACGGCGGCCTGTGCTGGCGCAACGATGAACAGCGCCAGATAGGAAGTCTTCACGTCTTCAAGGCGATTCAGCGCCAGATACGCTTCGGCGCGATATTCGATGGCTTGGGGATAGCCCGGATCGAGCGCGAGGGCTTTTTCGTAGGCGTCGAGCGAACGACCGTAGTCGCCCAGCCGCCGGCTGGTGTAGCCCACGATGTTCCAGCCTTCCTTCAGCACCGGATCGGCCTCCACCGCCGCCGCCATTTTCGTGAGCGCTTCGGCGTAACCGGCCATCGCCTGCTGCTGCGCAGCCTTGGCCTTGGCGCCCTTCAACGCAGCGGCTTCTTTTTCCTGCGCCTGCGCCTTTTCAAACAACTCGAAACCGATGTTGTAGTTCAGCCGCGCGGACATCGCCGCATCGGCCGAAATATCCGGCGCCGGCGCGCTGCTGACCTGACCGCCCGCATCGGCTATCGCGTACAGCGCCATCGGCGCCATCGCGATCAGCGCGGCAACGCCGCTCGCGAACAGTCGAGCGCTTCGACGGCCCCGAAAGGCGCTATTTGCAGTATTCATCCTTTGATTATATACCCCGCCACCGCCCCGGAAGGCGCTTGCGTTCCACCACAGCAGAGTAGACTTGCCCCCATGAGTCTGTCGTTACGAGAACAATTGTTGAAGGCCGGGCTGGTCACGGAGCAGCAGGTCAAGCGCGCCGAACACGA
>JAITMN010000156.1 GCA_031277355.1 Nevskiaceae bacterium
CGCGCGCCGCCCGAAGTGCGCGGATTCGGCGTAATCACCACGACGCCGGATTTGGCCAGATCAGCCCAGTCGTGGATTTGTTTGGGGTTGCCCTTGCGAACGAGGAATACAATCGTCGAGGTATACGGCGCGCTGTTGTTGGGCAGGCGGCTTTCCCAATTCAACGGCAGCAACTTCGCCTGCCGCGCGATGGCGTCGATATCGCCCGCCAGCGCCAACGTCACGATGTCGGCGGGCAGGCCATCGACCACCGCACGCGCCTGACGGCCGGAACCGCCGTGCGATTGATGGATGCGAACCGTCTGCCCGGTCTTGTCCTTCCAATACTTGGCGAAGGCGGTGTTGAAAGAATCGTATAACTCGCGCGTTGCATCGTAGGAGACGTTCAGCAACGCAACGGAACCCGCCGCTTGCGCCGATGGCGATGCCGCGCCCCACATCAACAGAGCCATCGCCGCCACGCTCAGATATTTGCGCAAAAGCATCGATTCCCTCCGGTTGACATGCGCGAAGCGTATAGCAAATCTGCTGAATACTCACTGCAAAAGCAGGCCGCCCTGCTCGCGATTCAGAGTCCGCATGCGCTCGATCAGCGCCGCGATGTTGGCTTGGGTTTGCTCCAGCGCCTCCCGTTGGCGTGCTGGCAGCCATTGGCGCGCCTGCAATCGCAGTGCAGCGCCCTCGTGCAGCAGGCGCGTCACGCGCTGGTCGGCTTGCGCAGCAACACTTTGCAATTCCTCAGTCGAAGGCAGGCCATAGCCGCCAGCCGATAACAATGTCGCGGGCCGGCTGAGAAAATTGCTGGATTCCAGCAGTTCACGAATGAATTGCCGGTCCGGCGCATCGTCCGCAGCGGCGCGCTTCGCGCCGAGAAGCCGGCGCTTCAACTCATCATACGCGGCCAATTCCTGACGGCGCAGCGCCGCTTCCTCCAACAACAGCAGCGCCGCGCCGGTGCGCAGATCGGCCTGTTCGAGCCACGGGGCGCGCGAATCGGGCGGCATGTCGAGCCAAGCGCTCACTCGGCGATGCGGCAACCCCAAGGCTTGCGAAGCAATATCGTACATCGACTGATACTGTGCATCGGCCGCCGCAAAGCGATAACCCAGACGCAGCGCTTCGGCCTCATTCTGCAACACGCTGACATCGGCCACGCCTGCGCGCCGCAACCGCCTCAACAGCGCATTGGGCGTGATACTGCCCAAACGCTCGTCGGCCAGACGCGGCACGCCATCGTGCAGCAGCTTGAAGGTTTCCACCGCGCAGTTGTTGCCGAGAAAGTAGTAGTGGCCGTCGTAACTCCAATGAAGTTGCGCGGCGCGGCTCAACAGATCGGCGATCTCATCCGGGCTCAGCCGCAGCGGCACCGAACGCAGACCGCGCAACTCAACCTTCGTGTATTCGTCGATCACCTGATTCAGCGGCAACAGAAACAGGCGCGAGGGATAGGAGCCGGTCAATCCGCGCCAGTTGGAAATCTGCACATCATCGACGAAGGCGCGAAACGACAGCACGCGGTGATAACGCAGATCGAGGCGGCAATCCGGCCCCGGTTTGCGCTCCGGCGCGCAGATCACGAGGCGCAGCATGCTGTGCCCCCAGCGGCTCATCGGCTGGCGATTGCCTTCCGCCAGCAGATAGTCCACTTCGTAGACGCGCGCCGGATCAAGTTCCAGTATCGCCGGTTCATCCTGCTCGGCTTGCAGATACGGCAGGCGCGGCGCGCAGGCGTGTTCGGGCGGAGTCCATTGAAAGTGCGCGGAGAAGAATCGGTGCAACGCCGGACGGCGGCAGGCATAGTCCGGGTCGAGCACGAAATACTCCAGATTGACCGCGACGAATTCCTTTGAGTTGGTCAACTCATAGCTGTCGGGACTGCGATCCCTGAAATCATTGCGACCACGGCGCAAGCCCAGCCGCAGCGGTGCAACCTGCCAGCCGGCAAGATCGAGCAGCCGGGGATCACGGGATAACAACCGTGGCCCGGTGCGATCATAGAAATGAGCCAGTTCGTGAATCAGTGCGGTCAGCGCTGCGCGATGAGCGGGGCTCATTGCATCGGCTTCGCGCACAGCCGGTTGCGCCATCCACTGATCAAGCAGTGCACGCGACAGACTCAAACGGCGCAACGCCGCATGGCCCTGCACTCGCGCAGGCAATTGCTCCCAGGCAAGGGTGATGCGCGAATCGAGCGCCTGCGTCCAAGCTGGCGGCAGCAGATGCTGCGCCTCATCGAGCAATTGCTGCGTTGCCTGCAATTGCCCGGAAGTGAGGCCGTCTGCGTCGATCTGTATCGGCAGCGCCGCCGAAGCCGCTTCGACGCAAACGGCAAGACACAGGACAAGCCACCAACGCGGCCGCCCTGCCCGGCTCACAATGCCAGAATCGCCTGCGCCAGTTGCATGTCGCTGGCGTTGCGCGCCGCAGGATTGTGCTCGCGCAGATGCAGCATCGCCGCTTCCAGACGCGCGCCGCGAACGCGGCCTTCGCTCGCCACAAAACTGGCGGCGTCATCGCGCGCCTCGCGCACCATCTTGTCGTCACCCGAACTGGAGTTCGACGAAGCCGAAGTGCCGTCCGAAGCCGATGAGGCACCCGCTCCCACCGTTGATGCAAAGCTGCTCGCCAGAACCGGCGTTGCCGCCAGAACCAATCCGCAGGCCAGTAGTGTTCGATTCATGCGACGCTCCTTATCGACTTTGGGACAGCAGCGACTAGAGTACCGCTGCGGGCGGCGGCGGGGCAACCACGGCGCGAGCTTTCACCCGCATCCCATCGGCAATCGTTGCACCGGGAAACACAATCACCGTATCGCCTTCGTTCAAACCCTGAGTCACCACACGCCATGTGCTATCGGCCTCACCCACCGACACATCGATCAACCGAGCGCGCCCCTCCACCACTTTGTACGCCGACCACTGTTCGCCGCGACGAAACAGCGCGCCCAACGGCGCACGCACCGCATCGGGATATTCGGCCACCGTCACGCGCGCATCGACGCGATAGTCGTGCCCCAATGCCGAAGCAGCCTGCGGATCGGCGAAGTGCAGGATCACATTCGTGCGCTGTTCTTCCACGCCCAGCGCGGAAATCTTCGTATGCGCCACCGGCTCGACACGCTCGACCACGGCCTTCAGCGGCGAGCCGCCCCAGTTCTCCACCTGCGCGCTTTGCCCGGCGCGCATCCGCACCGCGTCCTGCGACAGAAACTGCGCCACCACTTCGATGAGCGAGGGATCGCCCACCTCCACCAGCGGTGCGCCCACCGGCAACACGGCCTCGCTTTTCTGCGGCACGCGCAACACCTTGCCCGCCACCGGCGACACCACCGACACGGCACCGGGATCGGTGCGCGAAGCCGGTTGCAGCGCGGCGCGGGCCCGCACCACTTCGGCACGCGCGGCATCCTGCGCGGCATGTGCTGAATCCAGGCGCGCCTGCGCAGCATCCACGGCCGTGGCCGCAATCAGTTGTTGCGCGGCCAGGTTCTGCGCGCGTGTGTTCTCGATATCGGCCAGTTTCAGTTCAGTGTCAGCGGCGCGCAATTGCGCTTCGGCGGCGTTGATCGCGGCGCGGGCCTGACTGTCGGTGCGCGGATCGAGAAACCCCGCCGCTGCGCTCGTCATTCGCGCAACGACAGCCCCGGCGATCACCGCATCGCCCGGCTCCACATCCACGCGCAGCACGCGGCCCGATACCGGCGCGGAGATCACATACACATCGTGCATCCGCGTGCGGCCCTCATCCACCAAATCCACGTTCACCACGCCACGGCCAATCGTGACGAAATCGGCTTCCACGGGGCCGGGGATCAGCGCCCACGCCACGGCGGCCACCGCCACTGCTACCGCCGTGATCCAGAAAAGCCTCACGCGCCGTGCGCGGCCTGCTTGTGCTTCATTCGCCATTGCTTATGCACTCACCGTTCAATCCCTCGATTTGAGCACACCGACCAGATCGAGGCCATCCACCCCGCGCCGCACGAACAGCGTCGCCACGATCACTGCCCCGGCGACGAACAGCACCGAGCGGCCATACAGCACCGTATTCGTCACATAGGGGAAGTTGAACAGGTCGGTGTTGAATTGCGACATCAGCCAGCGCGACAGCACCACGCCCACCCCACAGCCCAGCGGCAATGCGATCAACAGCAGCGCGCCCATTTCGGCCAGCAACACATACGACGCCTCGCCACGCCCGAATCCCAGCACGCGCAGCGTTGCCAGATCGCGCTCCTGTTCGGCCAGCGTGACGCGCGCCGACGAGAACGCGACGCCGGCGGCCATCATCGAGGAGAACACGATGAATATCGTGGCGACAAAGCCGCTGCCCTGTTCCAGCAGGCGCGTCATCGAGTTGCGCGCGTTGTCCACGAAACTCAGCGACATGATCGTGGGCAACTGTTTGGCGCGCGCACTGAACGCCTCGCGCTGACGCTGGTCGATCAACAGATACACCGCCGTGACGCGATCCGGTTCGCGCAACATGCGACCCAACGCATCCATCTGCATGTACGCGGACGCGGCAAGATAAGGCTTCACGATGGCAACCACCGGCAACTGCGCGGTGGCGCGATGACCATCCGTGGCGCTGACGCGCACGATATCGCCCACCCGAACATCCAGCTTGTTTGCAAGCTGCTGCGACAGCGTCAATCCATCGGCGCGGGGCTGCACCGCGTTCAGGTGCTCATCGAGCACGCGATTCAAACGCGCGTCGCGCGCCACGCCGATCAGCGAATTGCGCTCACGGCGGCTGCCGGCTTCGAGAAACACATCGGTGCTGCGCACCGGCTCCACGGCCAGCACGCCGGGCAGACGCGCCACGTCGCGCAGGATGGAGTCATCCTGCGGATCGGGGAAGGTCATCATCACATCCATACGCTGCGCCTGCCCGAAGGTCACCGCGATGATCGTGTCGATGGACAGCGGGTAATGCTGCGAGGTAATCAGGAGCGCCAGCGCCATCGCAACGCCGATCACCGTCGTGGCCGCACGGCGCGGGAAACGCGCAATGCGCCGCGCGACCATGCGGGTCTTGCCATCCAGACGCGAAGCGGCATTTTCAACGAAGGCGCCGAGACGTCCGTAGCTGGTGGGCGCGGGCGGCGCCAATGCAGCAGCGGGCGGCAAGCGCGTGGCGCGCAATACCGACTGCGCGGCGCCGGCCATGCCCGCCAGCAACGCGGCGATCAACGCGGCCAGATACACACGCGGACCTGCGGAAAAATCCAGGCTCGGGATGCGATACACATTGCGGTAGATGTCGGCCAACACGCCGCCCACCCAGTTTCCGAGCACCATGCCCAGCACCGCGCCCAGCACTGCGAACACCAGCGCAAACTTTGCGTAGTGCAGCGCAATCGCCGACTCACTATAACCAAAGGATTTCAGCAACCCGATATTCGCGCGCTCCGTGGCGACCAATCGCGATAACGATACATTGAGCAGAAACACCGCCACGGCGAGAAACACCGGCGGCAATACGGTGGCCAGCGTTCGCAGCGAGGTCAGTTCATCGGCCAGAAACTGCGCCGAGATCATCCGGTCGCGGCCATAGGCGCCGCGTCCACCGTAGCGCGCCAGCAGCGCATCCACGGCAGTGCTCACCACGCGCGGATTCACGCCCGGCTCCAACCGCAACTGCACATCGTTGAACGCGCCATCGCGATCAAACGCGCGGCCCAATGCTTCGCGGCCCATCCACACCACACCGAAACGTTCCGGCTCCGGCAGCAACGAACCGGGCGCAACGGCGAACACGAACTCGGGGCTGCTCGCCACGCCAACGATTTCGATGCGGCGGCGTTTGCCATAGATCAGCGCATGGATATGCGCGCCCGGCGCAAGCGCGTTGGCTTCGGCAAAGGCTTCATTGACCAACGCTTCGTTATCACGCGCCGGATTCGGCAATCGCCCTTCGCGCAGCACCAGCGCGTTGACTCGCGGCTCACGATTGGCCGGCAGCGACACGAAACGCGCCGACACCGGCTCGCTGCGCCCCGGCAGGTCAAGGAGCCCCACGCCTGCAATGCGCGCTTCAACGCCACGCACGCCGGGCAGCGCGGCGATGTCGCGCTCCACCGCATCCGGTGCGCGCACCACGGCGGTGGCAAGGTCCGCCATTCGCGCGCTGTCGTAGTAGGCATTGCGCGCGCTGTCCATGGAACCGTGCATGCCGGTAGCCATCACGAACAACGCGATGCCACAGGCCAGCACCGCCGCCACGGCCAGCGCCTGCATCTTCATCCGCGACAGATCGCGCAACAATTTGCGGTTCAGCGCGCTGATCACCAGTGCAGCTCCGCAGCTTGCCTTCGCACCAGATTCACCTCGACGCTGCGAATCGCGCCATCGGCAAAGCGCACGACGCGATCACCCAACTGCGCAATATCGGCGTTGTGCGTGATGAGCAGCGTTGTCGTGCCCAATCGCTCGTTCGCGGTGACAATGGCTTCGAGCACGCGCACGCCGGTTGCCACATCCAGCGCGCCGGTGGGTTCATCGCACAGCAACACCGTTGGCCGCTTGGCGATGGCGCGGGCAATGGCCACGCGCTGCTGTTCGCCGCCGGAGAGCTGCGCCGGAAAATGATCGGCGCGCGGCGAAAGCCCCACCAGCGCCAACGCTTCGGACGAAGGCATCGGATCGTCGGCCACCTCAGTGACCAGATCGACATTCTCCTGCGCGGTGAGACTTGCGATCAGGTTGTAGAACTGAAACACGAAGCCGACATGATGGCGGCGATACTCGGTGACGACTCCATCGGCCGCCGTGGCAAGGTTCAGATCACGGAAGAAAGCATCGCCGCTGCTGGGCCGGTCGAGCCCGCCGAGAATGTTCAGCAGCGTGGACTTGCCGGAGCCCGAAGGCCCCAGCAACACGATCAGTTCACCGGCTCGAACGGTGAGGTCCACGCCGCGCAGCGCAAGCACCACCGCATCACCTTCGCCGTACTGCTTGCGAACGCCTCGCAGGCGAAAAACAGGCTCCGGGGCGTTACCTTGCATTGGCAATGCCCGGCGCCCGTCTCACTTCACCTTGTCGAGCGCCTCGGCCAGATAGTCCACCGTGCGGTCGATGTTCAGCAGTTTGTCGAGCCCGAACAGCCCGATGCGGAAAGTGCGGAAGTCCGCCGCCTCATCACACATCAATGGCACGCCCGCAGCGGTTTGAAAGCCATTGCGCGTGAACTTGCTGCTGTTGTGAATTTCCGCATCGCCGGTGTAGCTCACCACCACGCCGGGGGCCGCAAAATCCGCCGCAGCCAGACTCTTGTAGCCCTTGCCGGCAATCATCGCGCGCGCACGGCGGCCCAATTCCAGTTGCGCCTGTTTCAATTTGTCGAAGCCGATGCCTTGCGCCTCGCGCATCGCCGCATGGAACTGACGCAGTGCATCGGTGGGCAACGTGGCGTGATAGGCGTGACCACCGTTCTCATAGGCTTGCATGATCTGCCGCCATTTCTTCAGGTCTATCGCAAAGCTGCTGCTCTGCGAATCGGCCAACGCCGCTTCGGCGCGCGGCGAGAACATCACCAGCGCCGCGCAGGGCGATGAACTCCAGCCTTTCTGCGGCGCGCTGATCAGCACGTCGATGCCCAGCGATTGCATGTCTACCCATACCGTGCCCGAAGCGATGCAGTCGAGCACGAACAGTCCGCCCGCTGCATGAGTGGCCTCGGCCACAGCCTTCAAATAAGCATCGGGCAGAATGATCCCGGCAGCCGTTTCCACATGCGGCGCAAACACCACCGCCGGTTTTTCGCGTGCGATGGCAGCCGTGACTTCCTCGATGGGCGCAGGCGCATAGGCCGGATTGGGGCCGCTTTCCACCGGGCGGGCCTTCAGCACCATCTCACAGGAAGGAATGTTTCCGGCAGCAAAAATCTGGCTCCAGCGATAGCTGAAAAAACCATTGCGAATCACGAGCGCGGATTTACCGCTGGCGAACTGCCGCGCCACGGCCTCCATGCCATAGGTGCCGCCGCCGGG
>JAITMN010000217.1 GCA_031277355.1 Nevskiaceae bacterium
ATCCACGAATGCTTTGACGCCCTGCTCCACCGTCGTGTTTGGACGGTAACCCACATCGCGCTCCAAATCTGAAACATCGGCGTAGGTGTCGGGCACGTCGCCCAGTTGCAGCGGCAGCAAATTGCGCTGCGCCTTGCGGCCCAGGCATTTCTCCAGCGTTTCGATGTAGTGCAACAGTTCGACCTGGCGATTGTTGCCAATGTTATACACGCGATACGGCGCGCTGCTGGTGGCGGGGTCGGGGTCGTCGCTGTTCCATTGCGGGTCTGGCGTTGCAACGCGATCCAGCGCGCGCACCACGCCTTCGGCAATGTCTTCCACATAGGTGAAATCGCGCTTGTGATGCCCATTGTTGAACACGTCTATGGGCTTGCCCGCGAGGATGTTCTTCGTGAACAGGAACAGCGCCATGTCGGGCCGGCCCCAGGGACCATACACGGTGAAGAAACGCAGGCCCGTTACCGGCAAGCGAAACAACGCGGCGTAGTTGTGCGCCATCAATTCATTGGCGCGCTTCGTGGCCGCATAGAAACTCAGCGGATGCGTGGCCGCCTGATGCACCGAGAATGGCATCTTCGTGTTCGCGCCATACACCGAACTGGTGGAAGCATAAACCAGATGCTGCACGTCGTTGTGGCGGCAACCCTCCAGCACATTCAGCGTGCCGGTGATATTGCTGTCCACATACGCCTGCGGATTTTCCAGCGAATAGCGCACGCCGGCCTGCGCGGCCAGATGCACGACGCGATCGAAACGCTCGGCGCGGAACAACTGCGCAACGCCGGCAGCATCGGCCAGATCGAGGCGCGCGAAGCCAAAACCCGGCAACGCCTGCAAGCGCGCCAGCCGCGCTTCTTTCAGCTTCACGTCGTAGTAGGCATTGAGGTTATCAAGGCCCACCACGGTGTCGCCGCGATCCAGCAGTTTACGGCTGACGAACGACCCGATGAATCCGGCAGCGCCGGTGACGAGAACTTTCATTGCAACGCCCCGCTACAACCGGCCATCAACCGCAGTGCGCGGGAATACATGCTTGATGTCATAGATCACGCTCTTGGGTTTGAGCAGCGCGCGTATCTGGCGGATGCCCATGTCGCGGAACTCCTGATGCGCCACCGCGACAACGGCCGCGTCGTAGCGCGTGCGGCCCAGCTTTGCCAGCGGCCGGACGCCGTACTCATGCCGCGCCTCGCGCGCATTCACCCAAGGATCGTACACATCCACCTGTGCGCCGAATTTTTGCAGCTCGCGGATGATGTCGATGACCTTGGAATTGCGCAGGTCGGGGCAGTTCTCCTTGAAGGTCAGGCCCATCATCAAAATGCGCGAGCCCTTCACGTGGATGCGCTTGCGCGTCATCAATCGCAGGATTTCGCCGGCCACGTACAGCGCCATGTTGTCGTTCAGGCGGCGGCCCGCGAGGATCATCTCGGGGTGATAGCCCACCTCCTGCGCCTTGTGCGTGAGGTAGTACGGATCAACGCCAATGCAATGGCCGCCCACCAGACCGGGGCGAAACGGCAGGAAGTTCCACTTCGTTCCTGCGGCCAGCAACACTTCTTCGGTGTCGATGCCCAGGCGATTGAAGATCAGCGCCAGTTCGTTGATCAGCGCAATGTTCACGTCGCGCTGCGTGTTCTCGATGACCTTGGCGGCTTCGGCCACGCGGATGCTGGATGCCTTCCAGGTGCCGGCCTTGATGATCTGGCCGTACAGCGCGTCGATGAAATCGGCCGCCTCCGGCGTTGATCCCGACGTGACCTTGCGAATACTCGGCAGACGATGCTGCTTGTCGCCGGGATTGATGCGCTCGGGGCTGTAACCGGCAAAGAAATCACGGTTGAACTTCAGGCCCGAAACCCGCTCAAGGATCGGAACGCACACTTCTTCGGTGCAACCCGGATACACGGTGGATTCATACACCACCACGTCGCCCTTCTTCAGCACCGTGCCAATGGAATGGCTGGCGCTGATCAACGGCGACAGATCGGGACGCTTGTATTCATCAATCGGTGTGGGCACCGTGACGATGAACACGCGGCAACGCTTCAGGTCCTTCACATTGGCGGTGAATTCCAGATGCTTCGCGGCGCGCAGTTCGGCACCGGTCACTTCCAGCGTGCGGTCTTTGCCGGAAGACAGTTCGCGGATGCGATCTTCCTTCAGATCAAGACCCACTGTGCGGAAGTGCTTGCCGAACTCCACCGCCAGCGGCAGGCCGACATAGCCCAAACCCACGACGCCAATCCTCGCTCCTCTCAGGTTGAACATCGACACTCCTTTTGTTCTGGCCTACCAACTGGCAGGACGTCCACTGACCTTGCTCATCTGCGCCAACATCGCCTCGTGCGCCGCCAACTCCGCAGCCTCCGGCTCCACCACACGCAACACACCCGCCGGACGCGCCTGCGGCCCGGCAATCGCATCACCGACGATGCCGATGGCGCGCACGGCCTCATCGAGCGCCAGCGTGCTCTGGCCGCCGGTCATCGCCAGATACACATCGGTGAGGATGCGCGCATCGAGCAGCGCGCCATGCAACTGACGATGCGAGTTGTCGATGGAGTAGCGCTTGCACAGCGCATCGAGCGCATTGCGCTGACCCGGATGCAGTTCGCGCGCCAGCGCCAGCGTATCGAGCACGGCGCAGCGCGAACGGATGCTCACCGCTTCCTCACCACGCGAGCGCGCCCAGCGCGCCAGTTCCATGTCGATGAAGCCGGTGTCGAAGGGCGCATTGTGGATCACCAGTTCCGCACCATCGACGAATTCGAGAAAACGCTCGACCACATCGGCGAACTTCGGACGGCCTGCGAGTTTCTCGCGCGTGAAGCCGTGGATGGCCGCAGCGCCGGCGTCGATGTCGCGCTCGGGGTCGAGGTATTCGTGGAAATGCCTGCCGGTGGCGCGGCGATTGACCACCTCCACACCGCCGATCTCGATGATGCGGTGGCCTTGGCTGGGCTCCAAGCCCGTGGTTTCGGTATCCAGTACGATCTGTCTCACGGGCGCTATCTTATGCCAAGCATCGCGTCGATTGCGGCATTTGCCAGCGCATCGGCGGTTTCATTGCCCACATCACCGGCATGACCCTTCACCCAGCGCCACGTCACCCGATGCGGCGCGGCTGCCGCATCCAGCGCCTGCCACAGATCGACGTTCTTCACCGGCTTGCGGTCGGCGGTTTTCCAGTCGCGCCGTTTCCAGTTCGGCAGCCATTGCGCGATGCCTTCGCAAACGTATTTGGAATCGGTGTACAGCGTGACTTCAACGGGGCGGCGCAGCGCGCGCAGCGCTTCAATCGCAGCGGTGAGTTCCATGCGATTGTTGGTGGTCATCGCTTGGCTGCCCGACAGCGTGCGCTGCCGCTCACCGGCAATCAGCAGCGCGCCCCAGCCGCCGGGACCGGGGTTGCCGCGACAGGCCCCGTCCGTATAAATCTTGATCGGCGTCACGGTGAATTGCGCGTCGTGGGTTCGGGCAGCGCGCCGATGGCGGGCTTTCGCAAACGGGCCAGACGCAGACGCAAGGGCGACATCCGGTACACATGCTTGCGCGCGCACAGCAGCCACGCAGCGGCGGGCAGCGGGTTGAACAGGCCACGGCGCAGGATACGGCGCGTGGCGGTTGAGCGGGCCCAAGGCGCGGTGTAGAGATAGCCGCGCTGACGCACCACTTCGTAGCCCAGCAGGTGCAGCCAGTCGCGCACGCGGCCTGCGCCCAGGGGTTCGATCAGCCCCTGCGGATAGCCGCTGCCGGA
>JAITMN010000254.1 GCA_031277355.1 Nevskiaceae bacterium
GAGCAGGATGCAGACATGATCCTGTTCATCTACCGCGAAGAAGTCTATGACAAGAACACGCCGCGCAAGGGGCAGGCCGACATCGATCTTGCCAAGCATCGCAATGGCGAGACCGGATATTTCACGCTGACTTTCCAGGGTCAGTTCACGCGCTTCGTGAATTTCATGCCCGATTCCTACGCCGAGGGTGTGTTGCGGTGAAAGGATTGATCCGCGCGCAGATCAGCGCGGCGGCGCTGGCGGCGAATCTGCGGCGCATTCGCGAGCAGGCGCCGCGCAGTCGCGTGCTTGCCGTGATCAAGGCCAATGCGTATGGGCATGGATCGTTGCCGGTGGCGCGCTGTCTGGTGGCTGCGGGGGCCGATGCGTTGGCAGTGGCGCGATTGGAAGAAGCGCTTGCATTGCGTGCGGCAGGTATCACTGCGCCGGTGGTGTTGCTGGAAGGCGTGTTCACGCGCGCGGAAATGGCCGAAGCGGTGGCGGGGCGGCTCGACTTCGTTGTTCACGACGAAGAACAGTTGGCGCTGCTGGAACAAACTGCCGGCGGCGCGCGGGCATGCGCGGTATGGATGAAGATCGATACGGGCATGAATCGTCTGGGCTTTCGTGCCGATGCCGTTGCCGCAGCGATGCAAAGACTGGAAGCGCTGAGTCATCACGTTGCGGGCATACGGCTGATGACGCATTTCGCCTGCGCGGATGATCGCGCATCGCCGATGACCGGCGAGCAGATGAAACGCTTTGCGGCGCTGGTGGGCGATAAACCTTACGAACGCAGCCTTGCCAATTCCGCCGCGATATTTGCCGCGCCGGAGTCATTGGGTGATTGGGTGCGTCCGGGGTTGGCGCTGTATGGCGTTTCGCCTTTCGCCGATGGCGAAGGCGCGGCGCTGGGTTTGAGCCCTGCGATGCGGCTGGTATCCACCGTGATTACGGTGCGCGATGTGCCGGCAGGAGAATCCGTGGGCTATGGCGGCGTGTGGCGTGCTTCGCGTGCTTCACGCATTGCCATTGTTGCCGCTGGTTACGGCGATGGTCTGCCGTGGTCGTTGTCGTCGGGGGTTACGGTGGTGATCGGCGCGCATCGGTTGCCGCTGGTGGGTCGCGTGTCGATGGACATGATCGCGGTGGATGTCACCGGCACGCCGGTATCCACAGGCGATGAAGCCGTGCTGTGGGGCCCGGAGCAACCAGTGGAATGGCAGGCACGCGCCGCACGAACGATTCCCTATGAATTGCTCTGCGGTGTGAGTCAGCGCGTGCCTTTGCAAATAGCCTAGCTTTCGAAGAACCCCATCTTCACACCGGCCAACTGGATCACGTCGTTATCAACGAGGCGACGCACCTGCGCGCCAATCGGCGTGTCATTGACCAGCGGGTAGCGGTCGGGTGCGTCGGCATCCACATGCACGATGTAGAAACCATCGGCGCGGCGCGTGATCGCCGCCACTTGCACGCCGGGGCGTCCCAGTGTGGTCAGCGCCTTCGTCAATTCCAGTTCGCGACCGGCGAACGCGCCGGAAAGCACCTGCAACCGGGCCTTCTTCAGCGCCGTGGTGCTGTCGGGCAGCACGCGGCGCGGCGCGGTGGTGCCGGTGGGAGCCGTGGCCAGTTGCGCGGATTGCACTTTCTCGATGGGCCGCTGCGAAGGCTGCATCACCAGCGTGCGTTCGAATTCGTCTTGCTGGGTGTCGTCTTCTTCGACGAAGCGCAGTTGATGATGACCCACCGTGATCACATCGCCATGCTGTAGCGCATGCTTCTTGATCAGCTTGCCGTTGACGTAGGTGCCATTGGTGCTGTTCAAATCTTCAAGGAATGAATCGTTGAGGATGTTGATGATCAGCGAGTGATGCCCGGACACCGCCGGGTTGTCGATGCGGATGTCGTTATCCGGCAGACGACCCACCGTGTAACGCTCCTTGTTCATGTTGTATTCGGCCAGCACCTGGCCGTCGAGGCTCAATATCAACCGTGCCATGTGCTGTTATACCCTTGTGTTCAACTGAACCATTTTTGGATTCGGTCAAATATACCGTGCCGGGCGGGGAACGAGTCCAGAACCTGCGCCAGCACGACGGAGATGTTGTCCTTGCCGCCGTTGTCGTTGGCAAGCTGCACCAGATGCTGCGCCACCGAGCCCATGTTCTGGCCGAACGTGGCGATGGTCAGGCTGATGTCGTCGTCTTCTATCATGTCCGACAGGCCATCGGAGCACAGCAGGTACACATCGCCTTTGTGCACGGGTTGGTCCTGCAATTCCACATCCACGTTCACTTCAACGCCCAGCGCCCGTGTTACATAGTTCTTGTTCGAGGCCCGCTGCGCTTCTTCCGGCGAGTAGAAGCCCCGGTCCACCAATTCCTGCAACAGCGAATGATCGAGTGTTAACTGTTTCATCATTCCGTCGCGCAAACGGTAAAGACGCGAATCACCCACATGGGCGATGGCGATGCGGTTGTCGAACAGCAGCGCGGCCACCACCGTCGTGCCCATGCCTTCGCAATTGATCTGGCTGCGCGCGGTCTGGTAGATCACCTTGTTCGCGCGCTGGATCGCGTCGCGCAGAATGATGGCCGGCCGGGACAACCCGCTGGCCGGGTCGCCCAGCGTCAAATCCTGCGTTTCCAACGCTTCGCGCACCAGGTTGAAGATGGTCTTCACCGCGATGCCGCTGGCGACCTCGCCGGCGTTGTAACCGCCCATGCCATCGGCCAGCACCAACAGGCCCAGCTCGCCGTCGCAGGCGATCATGTCCTCGTTGTGCTCGCGAACTCTGCCGGTGTCGGTCTGCCCGACACATAGCAGCTTGCCTTTCAGACTCATAGCGGTTGACTTCAAATGCGACCGGACACCGGTTGGCGACGTGCTGCGAATCCTACTGCAAGTGATGCGGAACACGCACTGACAAGGTCTTGTTTTGCTGCTCTTTGTCGCTGATTTGTGCGCTGTGTCGCGTGCTAGCATGGCAACTGTCTTCAGTTGCCGACGAATCAAAGATTCCGCGTTGCATTTCATGGCCCGTTCCCAGGTGATTCAGGTCTGCCGGCTCTGTCATGGACAGACGGCCAAGTGGCAGGGGCAGTGTCCGCACTGCGGCGAATGGAACACGCTGGCGGCGCAATCGGTTGCTGCAACGCCGCGAGGCGCGGGCCGGGGCGCTGCGCTGGTGACTTCGGAGGCTGCCGTCGATCTGGCCGGCGCGATGGTCAGCGCTGCGGCGCAGCCGGCGCGGCTCTCACTGGGCATCGGCGAACTGGACCGCGTGCTGGGCGGCGGGCTGGTTCGCGGATCGGTGACGCTGATCGGCGGTGAGCCGGGGATCGGAAAATCCACGCTGCTGTTGCAGGTGGCCGCTGCGGTGGCCGCGGGCGGGGAGGGGGTGCTCTACGTCAGCGGTGAGGAGTCTTCCGGGCAGATTGCGCTGCGCGCCTCGCGGCTGGGCGGTGAGTATCCGGGCGTGCGGCTGATGCCGGAGACCGACCTTGCCGCCGTGATTGCGCAGAGCCAGGCGCTGCAACCCCGGCTGCTGGTGATCGACTCGATCCAGACGATGCAGCTTGCCGATGCGGGCGGCGCGGCGGGGGCGGTGTCGCAGCTTCGGGAGTGCACGGCTGCGCTGGTGCGCCATGCCAAGGCCACCGGCACGTCGGTGCTGATCGTCGGTCATGTGACGAAGGACGGTGCGATTGCCGGTCCGCGCATGCTGGAGCATCTGGTCGATACGGTGCTGTATTTCGAGCGCGACGCGGGCAGCCGCTTTCGCCGCGTGCGTGCGGCGAAGAATCGCTTTGGCGCGGCCAATGAGCTGGGCTTCTTTCTGATGCAGGACAACGGGCTGCGCGAGGTGCGCAATCCGGCGGCGATCTATCTGTCGCGCGCGCCGCAGCCGATGGTGGGGAGCCTCGTGATGGTGACGCGCGACGGCACGCGCCCGCTGCTGGTGGAAGTGCAGGGGCTGACCGACGCCTCGCGGCTGTCTTCGCCCCGGCGCGTGGCGCAGGGTGTGGATGCGGGGCGGCTGGCGATGGTGCTGGCGGTGCTGAGCCGTCACGGTGGCATTGCGTTGCAGGAGCATGATGTGTTCGCCAATGTGGTCGGCGGGCTCGACATCGACGAACCGGCGTGGGATTTGCCGGTGGCGTTGGCGCTGGCTTCCAGTCTGCGCGGCGTGGCGCTGCCGCCGGATTGGGTGGTGTTTGGCGAGTTGGGACTGACGGGGGAGGTGCGGCCGGTGCCTTATGGCGAGGAGCGGATTCGCGAAGCGGCGAAGCAGGGTTTTCG
>JAITMN010000301.1 GCA_031277355.1 Nevskiaceae bacterium
GGGGCAGGTGATGGCGCTGACTTCCAGCGATGGCGCGCTGACGCAACCGCTGGTGAACCTGCCGCGCCAGTCTGATCGCTATCTGCGATTGGTGTGGAACGATATCGCCACCGCGCCGCAATTGAGCGGGGCGCAGGTGTTGAGCCGCATGCAAGCCGCCTCCGCCGATGCGCCGGATGCGGTAACCGAAATCATCGTTGCGCCAATGGCGAACGATCCGGCGTCATCCGCCGCATCCGCGCTGGAGTTTGATCTGGGCGCGGTGCTGCCGGTGCAGCAGCTTGATCTGGACCTGGGCTCCGGCACGCGCGTTGCGCCGGTGCGTTTGCAAATCCGCGCACGAGCCGATCAGCCATGGCAGACGCTGGGCGGCGCGGTGTTCTATCGCATCGAACGCGGTGATGCGGTTGATCGCGCGCCCGCGTTGCCGTTGTCGGCGCCGGTGCCGCTGCGCTATCTGCGCGTGCAGCCCGATGAACGCGCTGGCGCACTCGACGCCGGTGCGCTGCGTTTGCATGTGCGTGTGCAACTGGGCAGTTTGGTGTTTGCGAGCCAGGGCCAACCGCCTTATCAGCTGCGCGTGGGTTCGGCTCGCGTCAGTGCCGGTGCGCTGCCCTTGGCAACGCTGGTGCCTCAGCTTGATACCGAGCGCGCCCGCTTCGGCCATGCTGCGCTGGGCGATTGGCAGGAAGTCAGTCAGGTCGCGCGGCGCGAACAAGCCGAAGCGCGCCGCGCGCAGTGGCGACCGTTCTTGCTGTGGGGCGTGCTGATCGCCGGTGTGCTCGCGCTCGGCGCGCTGGTGTGGCGTCTGGCGCGTTCGGCTTCGTCGCCCTCGTCATAGCCCTCGCTATAGAAAGTTATTCGGCCAGATCATCGTGCGCCAGATGTGCGCCACCGGCGAGTTGTCGAAGCCCAATCCTTCGGCAGGCTGTTTCCAGTGCCGACCGATCAGGTCGGTGAAGATGTCCGGGTCCACTTCGATGTCGTCGCGAAAACTGTAGATGTCGTGAATCGTGATCAGCCGCGAGGTCATGTACCACTTGTGATTACGCGCCTCGCGGTACGCCTGCTGAATGTACTCCGGCGGTTCATAGCCCGGCCCGAAGAATTGCAGGTAGGCTTCCGGATACTTGAAGCCCGCCGGTTCATCGGCAAAGTAGCGCAGCGCCTGGTGATACTTGATGGCCCAGGAGACTTCCTCACTCACATAAGGGGCCACCATCTGCGCGCCCCAGTAGCCATGATCGGTGCGCAGGAACGCGCCGTTGGAAATATCGTGCAGCAGGCAGGCCATGATCACCGTTTCGTTGCATCCGGCGTCCATCGCATGTTTGGCCGATTGCAGCAGATGACGAAAGGCGATGTCGCAGAAACGGTAGTGGAAGAAGTCGAGCAGTGTCGGCTTCTTTGGCATCACGGGCAGTTTCGGATTCTGGCCCATCATGAACACCGCGCCGGTCTTGCGCATGTGTTCCAGCATCGCCGGTTCAGGATCGGTGTAGCCTTCGGCCGAATAGTTGGCTACCGGCTGCGGCAGCGTCATGCGCTCGCGCCCTGCCTGCGGGCACTGCTCGGCGGTAATGAATACAGGCTCTTTTCTATACGGGATCATCGCTTGCTTCTCCTTGGCGGCGCGCCAGCCAGGCACAGGTCATCAATTGCAATTGGTGATAGATCATGATGGGCAACATGATCATGCCAATCTCCGCAGAGGGGAATAGCACCTTCGCCATCGGCACGCCGCTGACCAGGCTTTTCAGACTGCCCGCATAACGCAGCGTGCGCGCGTCGGCCGGGTTCAGGCCCAGCATCCGCGCGGCAAGACCCGTCCAGGTCAGCACCAGCGTCAGCAACACCGCGCACAGCGCAGTCAGAATGATTAGCGTTACCAACGGAATCTGTTTCCAGATGCCGCCGAGCACGGCGGCCGAAAACGCCGTGTACACCGAGATCATCACCGTGAGGCGATCAGCCCAGGACAGCACCGCGCGTTGCCGCGCCGCCCACGCGCCCAGCCACGGCCGCAGCAGATGCCCCACGGCAAAGGGCAGCAGCAATTGCAGCACGATCTTCCAGATGCCCGACAGCGGCGCCGCATTGCCGTGCGCGGACAAAACGAGGCCCGCCACCAGCGGCGTGGCGATGATGCCCAGCAGGTTCGAGGCCGCCGCCGCCGCAACGCTGGCGGCGACATTGCCGCGCGCAATCGACGTGAGCGCAATCGACATCTGCACCGTGGAAGGCAGCGTGCAGAGAAACAGCAGGCCGGCCCAGAGTCCGGCCGGCAGCAAGCCGTGCATCGACGAGGACAGCCCCAGCCCCAGCAGCGGCAGCACGACGAAGGTGGTGGCCAGAATCGTCAGATGCAGTCGCCAATGCATCACCGCCGCGACGAGGTTTTCGCGCGGCAAGCGTATGCCGTGCAGGAAGAACAGCAGCACCACCGCCGAGGTCGCCAGAACGCCCAGCCAGTCGGCCGCCTTGCCGCTGGCCGGCAGCGTGGTCGCCAGCAGCAGTGTGACCAGCAGCGCGAGGATGAAGGGGTCGGGCACCAGCCGTTGCAGGCGCGTTGCGAGGCTTGCGAGGAATTTCATGCGGGGAGCGTTTTTTGCAGGAATCGTGTGCGGATTGGCGCGGCATTATGGCATGCGGCTACAATGGCCGGATGCATGCACTATCGGTTCAGAACCTCACCAAGACCTACCGAAACGGAGTGCAGGCCCTCAAGGGCATCGACCTTGCCGTTGAAGAAGGCGATTTCTTTGCGATGCTCGGTCCCAACGGGGCCGGCAAGACCACGCTGATCGGCATTGTCACCTCGCTGGTGAACAAGAGCGGCGGGGCTGTCAGCGTGCTCGGTTACGACATCGACCGCGATCTGGATCGCGCCAAGTCGCTGATCGGCATCGTGCCGCAGGAAATCAATTTCAACATGTTCGAGTCGCCGGAAACCATTGTGGTCAATCAGGCAGGCTTCTATGGCGTGGAGCGTTCGGTGGCGCGCGTGCGCGCCGAAAAATATCTGAAGCAGTTGCAACTCTGGGACAAGCGCAAGGGCATGGCGCGGGCGCTGTCCGGCGGCATGAAGCGGCGCTTGATGATTGCACGCGCGTTGATGCACGAGCCGCGCCTGCTGATTCTCGACGAACCCACCGCAGGCGTTGATATCGAAATCCGCCGCTCGATGTGGGATTTTTTGCGCCAGATCAATCAGCAGGGCACGACGATCATCCTGACCACGCACTATCTGGAAGAAGCGGAAAACCTCTGCCGCAACATCGCCATCATCGACGGCGGGCGCATCATCGAGAGCGACCGGATGAGCAATCTGCTGCGCCGGCTGCACACCGAGAGCTTCGTGCTCACGCTGCGCAACCCCTTGGCGTTCGCGCCAACGCTCGACGGCTATCCGCTGAAGCGGATCGATGATCACACGCTGGAAGTGGAAGTATCAAAGGAGCAGAACCTGAACGACATTTTCGCGCGCCTGTCCGCGCAGGGCGTGGAGGTGCTGTCGATGCGCAACAAGGTCAATCGGCTGGAAGAGATGTTCATGCGTCTGGTGGAGAATCGTCAGGCATGAGTAACGCGCAGCAGACATTGTCGAGCATCCGCTGGGTGGGCTTGCGAACCATCCTGATTCGCGAATATGGCCGCATTATCCGCATCTGGGGGCAAACACTCGTGCCGCCGGCGGTAACGACCACGCTGTACTTCGTGATCTTCGGCAGCCTCGTGGGCCGCCGCATCGGGGAGATGGGCGGCTTCGACTATCGCGCCTTCATCGCGCCCGGCCTCATCATGATGGCGGTGATCACGAACTCCTATGGCAACGTGGTGTCGTCGTTCTTCGGCGCGAAGTTCGGCAAGCACATCGAAGAATTGCTGGTGTCGCCGCTGCCCAGTTGGGTCATCATTTTGGGCTATGTGGGCGGCGGGTTGATGCGCGGGCTGATGGTCGGTGGCGTGGTCACGGTCGTTGCGCTGATCTTCGCCAAGCTGCATGTGTATCACCTGGGCCTGATCATCGCGGCCGTCGTGCTCACGTCGCTGGTGTTCTCGCTGGCCGGGCTGCTCAACGCGATTTTTGCGAAGAACTTCGATCAGGTGAACTGGATTCCCTCCTTTGTGCTCACACCGCTCACCTATTTTGGCGGCGTGTTTTATTCGGTGTCGCTGCTGCCGGGTTGGGCCAAGCAGGTGTCGATGGCAAATCCGATTCTGCACATGGTCAACGCTTTTCGTTATGGCTTTCTCGGTACGTCGGATGTGAATGTGGGCGTGGCGTTTGCAATCATGATTGGCTGTGTGGCGGTGCTGTTTGCCGTGGCGATGGTGCTGCTGACCCGTGGGACGGGCATCCGTGACTAACTCTGCCAGCGGCGAGTCCACCGGCTTCATCGCGCGACTGTACGCAGCCTCGCGCAAGCATCAATCGTTGGTGTGCGTGGGGCTTGATCCCGAGCCCGAGAAATTCCCGGCCGCCGTGCGTGCGTTGCCCGCGCCGATTTTCGAGTTCAACCGGCG
>JAITMN010000058.1 GCA_031277355.1 Nevskiaceae bacterium
CCTCACCGCTGCGACGGACTCCAAGTCACAATCCGCACGCCCCGCAAAAAATCCCACAACGCCGCCGCCGTAGCCAGATTGGCAACCACAAAATACAGCGCAATCCGCAGCGGCATGATGCCCCGCGCCGCCCTCGACATCCCCGCCAGCCACGCCGCCGCGTAAGCGCCCAGTTGCAGCACGCACAGCGCCAGATAAAACGCGCTGTAACGGGCCAGCAACGCGCTGCTGACCAGCGCCAGCACCATGCCCACCGGCGCGAGCCAGCGCAGAATCTTGTGGCTCCACACCTGAATCGAAAACATCCCGTAACGAAACGGATTCAACGCCTCGCGCAATTCCCACACCGCCGTCATGCCGCGAATGATCGTGCGTTTCTTGCGCGCGAATTCCTTGCTCTCGTCTTTCAAATCCTGATAGCGCCCCTTCACCCGCTCATCAGACACCGCGCGCAGCCCCGCCTTCGCGCACAGCAGCGCCGTGGTGATGTCGCTGGGCGTATCCGTGCGCCAACCGGCGCACACGCTCTTGCGCACGGCGAAGCACGAGCCGCTCAATCCCACCAGCCCCGCCGTGCGGCTTTCCATGCGCCGCAGCGCCATTTCGTAGCGCACATAGGCCCCTTCACCGCGCACCGAGCCATCGGCGGACACCAGTTCGTCCTCGCTCGACACCGCTCCGATCTGCGGATTGCTGAAATTTTCGGCCAGCAGCGTCAGCGCATCGGGGTTCAGGCGCGTGGCGGTGTCGGTAAACACCAGTATCTCCCCATCGGCCGCCTGAATCGCCAGCCACTGCGCATGTTCCTTGCCCTTGTTTTCACTGGCGCGCACCAGACGCACGCGCTGCGCGGCATAGCGGCCCACGATGTCATCGGTGGCGTCGGTGGAAGCATCCGAAGCCACGATGATGTTGAAATCCCCGCCGGGGTATTGCAGCGCCGTGGTGTTGTCGAGCTTTTCGGCAATGCGCGCCTGCTCGTTGCGAGCGGTGATGATGACGGTGATCGTGGGCTTGCCACCGGCCTGCGCTGCCGTGGCGGGCGGCGCGCGCCGTTGCAACAGCGCCAGCAGCAACGGATACAGCACATAGCTGTAAACGGCCAAAAAGCCGCCCAGCCAGAAGACGAAGGTCAATCCCTGATACATACGCCTGTGCATGATACGGCGCGCTTGCCTTAAAGTGGCTGCGCTGTGCCTCAAAAACCCGCCAAGACCATCCTGCACGTCATCGACACCACCGGTCCCGGCGGCGCCGAAACCGTGTTCATCGAACTGGCCGACCGTCTGCGTCAGCGCGGCTATCGCTGCCTGACGCTGATTCGCGGCCCCGGCTGGGTGTGCGACCAATTGCGCGCACGCGGCTTCGAGCCGTTCATCGTCGATGCCAAAGGCTCTTTCAACTGGCGCTTCCTGCGGCAAATGCTGCGCATCATCCGCCGCGAGCGCGTGGACGTGATCCAGTCTCATCTGCTGGGCTCCAATGTGTACTGCGCAATGGCCGGACTCTTGGCGCGCAAGCCCGTCATCGCCACCTTCCACGGCATGGTGGACGTGGGTCCCGGCGAGCGCTTTCGCAGCGCCAAGCTGTGGCTGATGAATCGCGGCGTGCGCCATTTCGTGGCGGTGTCGCGTGCGCTGCGCGAGGCCATCGCGCGTGAAGGGCTGCTCGACCCGCGCCGCTGCCAGATCATCTACAACGGCGTGGACCTGACCCGCTACAACCGTGGCGACGGCGCGCGGCTGCGTCAGCGTCTGGGCCTTGCCGCCGACGCCATTCTGGTGGGCAGTCTGGGCAATGTGCGCCCCGCCAAGGGCTACGACCTGCTGATCCCGGCGGCGCAAACGGTGCTCGCGCGTCATCCCAACGTGCATTTCATCATCGCCGGTGACCCCAAGACCTCACTGCAACGCCAACTCGACGCACTGGCGCAGCAATTGTCGATCAGCGATCACATCCACTTCATCGGCTTCTGCGACGACAGCGCCGACTACCTCTCGCAGCTTGATCTGTTCCTGCTCAGCTCCACGTCCGAAGGTCTGTCGATTGCCACCATCGAAGCGCTGGCAACCGGCCTGCCCGCCGTGGTCACGCGCTGCGGCGGGCCGGAGGAAATCATGCAGGCCGATCACGATGGCCTGATGGTTGAACCTTCTGCACCGGCCATCGCCGCCGGAGTCCTGCGGCTGCTGGATGATCCGGCGCTGGGCCAGCGTCTGGCCGCGCAGGGCCGCGCCAGCGTGCGCGAGCGCTTCGGAATCGAAGCGATGCTGGATGCGTATGGCAGGCTGTATGAGGCGTAAAACCAGCCCTGCCAGGGCGGGCCGCGCGGTTTGGCGGTTGCTGTCAGGGATGGTATAAATCGTCTGCTATGTCGGCGAAAAACACCTCCATTCCTGGTTAGGCATGAATGTCCGCCGGCTGCGTCTGTTGATGGTGTTTTCCGAAAAACCCTGGCCGCCCCGAGCCAACGGCATCTCCGTGCGTTATGCCCCGATCATTCAGGCGCTGGGCGCCCGTCACACGATCGACGTGGCCATACTGGCGCGACCCGGCTCGGACCGCTTCCCCGAAGGGCTTGATCAGGTGTGTCACGCGGTCCATTTTTTCCAGCGTCCGCGCAGGGTGCCGGCGCTGCCGATCCGGGTCGCCAACCGCCTGTTGAAGTGCGTATCGGGCAAAGTGCCCTTCCCGCTCGACTGCTACGACCGCAACGACATCCAGGGCTTTTTGCAACAGCTCAACAGCGCCACGCCCTACGATCTGATCGTGTGGGTAGCCACCTCGCACCTGGACATCGGCCTTGCTGTATTTGGCGGCAACCGCATCGCGCACGATGCGATCGACTCCGTGTATCACACGTTCATCCGCGCGAATTCGGGGTCACTGTTCAACGCCATCGATGCGCGAAAGATCAAGGCATGGGAGAAATTCCTGATCGCCCAGACCCGCTGCACCACGTTCGTCTCCCAGGCCGACGCCGCGCTGTACAACGGCGACCCGGCGCTGAGCAACAAGGTTCATGTCGTCCCCAACGGCATTTATCTTGGCGATTACGCCGCACAGCCCACGCCCGCGCGCAGCGATGGAACGATCACGCTGGGCTTTCTCGGCCATATGGGATATCCGCCCAACATTGCCGCCGTGCAGCGCCTGCACAAGATTCTGCAAAAAGTGCGCGCGGTGGACTCCCACTATCGCCTGCTGGTCATTGGCCGCTCGCCCGCGCCGCAAATACAGGCGCTGGCCGACGAAGCCACCGTCGTGACCGGCGACGTCGACAGCATCTGGGAATACATCGCCAAGGCCGATGCCTTCGTGTTCCCGATGGTTTCCGGCGCAGGCCAGCAGAACAAGGTGCTGGAGGCCATGTACGGCGGCAAGCTCGTCATCAGCAATGCGCTGGCCAACAGTGGTATCGGCGTCACGAACGGTGAGCAGATACTGCTGTGCGAGAGCGATGAGGACTTCGTCACAGCCATTCTTGCGCTGCGAACCGATCACGAGCGCATGGACCGAATCGCCGCCGCCGGCAAGGCTTTCGTCAGCGAAAGATTCAGCTGGGATAAAACCATTGAGACGCTGGAAGCGCTCTGGCTCACCGGCCTGCCCGCCCAAGGCGTCGCAGGCTCTTCAGGGGTCAATTAACGATGAGCGCCTTCTTCTTCGGGCCGCCTGGCCGCCAGCTCTACGGCTATCACCACGCACCAACGGGCCACGCACCAACGGCCCCCGCAACCGGCGCGGTGGTGATCTGTCCGGCGTGGGGGCAGGAGTACGCGCATTCGCACCGGGCGGTGCGTCTGCTGGCCCGCAGGCTCTCCGAGCGCGGCGCCCATGTGCTTCGCTTCGACTACACGGGCGCGGCCAACTCTTGGGGGAGCGGAACCGACAGTTCGATCCCCGTTTGGGTGGACGACACCCATCTGGCGATGAACGAGTTGAAGGCGATCAGCGGCCTGCCCAGCGTTGATCTGCTCGGGTGCCGGGTCGGCGCGTATGTAGCGACCTTAGCCTGCGTGGACCGCCCCGACGTGCGCCGGCTCGCGCTCTGGGACCCGGTGCTCAACGGCGCGCAGTGGGTTTCGACCAAGAAGATCAAAGCCCAGGTGGCCGCTACCGTGGAATTCGACTCCCTGCTCGTATCGACCGCGCTTTTGGAGCAATTCCGGGCGATAGGCGTCGAAAAGTACGGCGCAGGCAAACCCCAATCGGTCGTTGTGCTGGACGACGACCAATCCCGCGTCGAGGAACTGGCAACGGCGCTCCCCGATGTGCGACGAGCGTTCGTCGAAGTGGATGTGCCCACATGGAACGAATTCGCCCGGATGCCGGCTCGCGCGATCTCCACGCTCGTTGATATGGTAGTAGCGAAATGAGCACGTTCACCGAGACAGTCACCGTATTTGGTCCGATGAACCGTCTGGTGGGCATTCTCACGACTCCGGCCCTCCGCACCTCGTCGCTCCCCGCCATCCTGATCCTCAGCTCCGGCATCACCGACAGCAGCGGCCCGAATCGCACCTCCGTGTACATGGCGCGGTTTCTGGCCGAGCACGGATACTCCGTTCTGCGCTTTGACCTTCCCGGCATTGGCGACAGCGAGATGCTGGACGATGGATCGATAGAAGAACAGGGCCTGAAAGCGATGCGCGCCGCAGCGGACCTGCTTCAGGGGATGGGTGTGGCGTCCCGGTTCGTGCTGATCGGCCACTGCCTGGGCGCGGATCGGTGCTTCGAGGGCGCCGAAGCGGATGATCGGGTCGTCGGAGCGGTGTTTCTGGAACCGCCCGTCATCTTCACCACCCGTCGACATGAGCTCAACTGGTTGCTCCACCGCATCGGGAAGGCGCTGCGCAAGCCAAGAAAGATTTGGGAAGTGATCACCGGCGCCCGCCCGTTGGACGTGTCCGGCCGCTTCTCTGCAGAAGAGAGCGAGATGCTGAACCTGCCCCGATCACCGCCGCCGAGCACCTTCGCCGAAACCCGCGCCCGGGAAGCCCGATTCCTCACAACATACGCGCAGCGCCGTGTCCGGCTCTTTTACCTCTTCACCGGATTCAGCAACGCCGCCATTACCTACACCGGCCAGATCGCCGACGCTTTCCCGGAAATCAAGGGACTGCGAAATCTGCTGCGTGTCGAGCTCTGGAGGGACTGGAACCACAACTTCGCCCGGGAATCGTGGCGCCAACAGCTCTATGCCTCCGTGCTTGACTGGCTCACGAACGAAGTGGTTCCTGTAAAATCCGGAACATAGAGCCATTTTCGCTCCATCACTGAAGTCACTGCATGTCTGTTCGCCAACTCATCAAGCGAGGCCTTGCGCGGTACGACATCGCCATCACCCGCTACAACAAACTCAAGCGCCTCGAACGCGACAGCGGCGCTGCCGAAGCCCTGCGTTTCATGCGAGAAATGCCCCGCCAGCAACTGCCCTCGCTTATCGAATACATCGATCAATTCAAGTCACAAAACCGGCAAGACCTTTTCGCGCTCTGTGAAAATGGTTTCAAGCGCAATGGCTATTTCGTTGAGTTCGGCGCAACTGACGGAGTCAACGGCAGTAACTCATATCTACTGGAAAAGAGCTTTGGATGGCAAGGAATCGTTGCCGAACCCGCACGCTGCTGGCATGCGCAACTGCGCGCCAACCGCTCATGCGCCATCGACACGGC
>JAITMN010000105.1 GCA_031277355.1 Nevskiaceae bacterium
CTGAACCACGCCTCGCGCTTGCCCGCCTCGCCCGAGATGCCGCCCACCGAGCCCAGCCCCGGCAGTTTCACCTCACCCAGCGGCTCGCCATCGGCCACCGCAAACTGCCGCATGTGCGAACTGGCGTCTTGCAGATACACACCCACCAGACGATTGCCCACCAGCGCGGAGGACTCCAGCACCTGCTGCGATTCGGCCACGCGCACCTGCGCCCAATATCCCCCTGGCAGCGCCAACATCGAAGACGCCGCATCGACCAGCGGCGGCGCGGGCGGCTCACTGCCGGGCCGGCCCAGATTCACGCTCAGGATGCGGCCATTGGGCGCGCCCGCGTTGCTCTGGAACAGCAATTCGGTATCGACCGTGCCAGCGCGCGAACCGATGTATTGATACAGGCCATCGTACTTCGTGAACAGCGGCGTTACCGTGTTGCTGCCATCGAGCGCCATCACCAGCACGCCATTGCTCAGCGTGCCCTCATCGAGCGTGAGCACCAGATAACGCCCATCTTCCGTCACGCTGCCATAGGGCACGCGCGTGGGATGATCCTTCACCGCATACACCTGCCGATCCATCGCCTGCGGATCGCCGAGCTTGTGAAAGTACACCACGGCCTGAAGCTGATCGTCGCCATTGGGATAAGCGCTGTAGTAGAAGCCCGATCCATCGCGCGCCCACGAAGCCGAAGTGAACTTGGTATGTTCCAGCACATCGGGACGGTCTTTGCCGGTGGCCACATCACGCACATACCAGCGGTCCCAGTCCGAACCAGCGTCGGCCAGCGCATAGGCCAGAAGCTTGCCATCGGGCGAAGGCACATAGTCCGACAGCGACACCGTGGCGTCGCCGCGCAGCGTGTTCGGATCGATCAGCACGCGCCCCAGCGCAGCGGCGCTATCGGACACATACAGCACCGCCTGATCCTGCTTGCCATCATTGCGCTGATAAAAATACTGACCACCCTCTTCGGTCGGCATCCCATAGCGCTCATACTGGAACAGCGCAGTGAGCCGCTGCTTGAACCGCTCGCGGTCGGGCAGCGCCGCCAGAAACGGTTCCGACACCGCGTTCTGCGCCGCGATGAACGCCTGCACCGGCGCGCCGTCGAGCGCCTCCATCCAGCGATAGGGGTCGGCCACCTTCGTGCCGTGGAAGTCTTCGACCACGGCCCCGCGCTCCACCACCGGATAGGCCGTGGGCGACAGCGCCGGAATTGCCGCATGCGTGATCATCGCCGCGCAGAGTACGCCAATCGCCACCGCACAAAGCAAGTGACGCCCACGGATCAGGCTGCCTGTACTATTGGTCATGCGTAACCCCTCCAGCTTGCGGTGGAGATTTTAGTCCAGAGCCGTGCATTTCGTGACAAACGCACCAGATTAGCCGAGCGTCTGCGCAGCGGCAGGCTCGTATGCTGGCCGCGTGCCATCGCAAACACATGAAGCCCTGCTGGTGATACTGCGCAACCGCCTGGAACGTGCGCCTGAAGCCTTGCGCAATGCTTTTGGGGTATCGCTACCCGAGTTCGCCGCCCTGCGCGCCGCTCCGGCCGACTTCACCCAAGCCCAGCCCACGGAATACCGCGCCGATCTCGTGATCTATCTCGACGGCAAACCCAAAGACACGTCCAAGAACAATGTCGTTGGCGCCATCATCGTCGAGGCGCAGACTTCCATCGACTACGACAAAAAGTATTCTTGGCCTGCCTACGTCGCGAACCTTCGCGCCGATTTGCGCCGCCCGGTGTATCTGCTCGTCGTTACCCCCGATGAGAAGGTCGCCCGCTGGGCCGCCAAACCCATTGAGTTGAACGGCAGTAACGCCTTCATTCCCTTCGTTCTGAGTCCTGTGGGGATTCCCATTGTCACCAGTGAAGACGAAGCCCAAGCCGATCCCGAGCTTGCGATGTTGTCGGTGATGGCCCACGGCCGGAACAAAGACCGGAATCTCGGGCTCAGGGTTGCCAAGGCCGCCCTGGCGGCCACGGTAAAACTTGAAGACAGGCGCTCCAAACAGTACTTGAGTATGATTTACCTCACCCTCCCCGGGGACTTCCGCCAGGAGTTCATCGACATGGCCCAAACCCACAGCTACCAGAGAGAATTCTTCAGAGCGTACAAGGCCAGAGCGATGGAGAAAGGCATGGAGGAAGGTTTGGAGAAAGGCTTGGAGAAAGGCTTGGAGAAAGGCTTGAAGAGAGGCTTGAAGAAAGGCCTGGAGAAAGGCATGGAGCAGGGCTTGGAGAAAGGCCGCGCCGACCTGATTACCCGCCAATTGACACTGCGCTTCGGCCCTTTGCCCGAAGCGGCGCTCAAACGGCTTGCCTCATCCTCCATCGAACAATTGGACGTCATTGGCGAGCGTTTGCTGTCGGCAAAAACGCTGAACGAAGCGCTGGGCTGAAACACACTGCAAGATATCCGGAGACCCTCATGGCCGAACCCAGCCTCGCCCCGTTTCATGGCAGTTCATCGAAAACCGAACCCAAGTTCGAGTTCGTCTTCGAGATCGCGCTGAAGTTTGCGCGCCACGACACCATCACCGCGATGCCCAACGGCGCGGGCCGTGGCTTTGTGTATGTAGACAGCGGCACCGTCAGCGGCCCGTATCTGAACGGCAAGGTGATGCCGTTGTCCGGCGGGGATTGGGGCCTGTTCCGGCCCGACGACGTGATCGCCACCGACGCGCGCTACATGCTCGAAGCCAACGACGGCACGAAGATTCTGATGCTGAACCGGGGCTATCTCTGGGGCCGCAAGCCCGACACGATCAAGCGCATGCAGGACTGGATGTTCCGCGACGGGCCGGAAGTGCCCTTCGATGAGTTCTACCTGCGCGCGAACCCCACGTTTGAAACCGAGAAGGGTCCGCATGAATGGCTGATGCGGCATATTTTCGTCGGCATCGGGCAGCGTCAGCGCGACGGCAACACGATCCGCTACTACGCGATGCTATAGCGGCGCGATGCCATGACGGCGCAACGCTGTAGCTGAGGCGGCAACCACCGCCTCAGCCCCGGCTCACTTCAACTGCTCGGGTATGCAGCCGAAGTGCTTGATCTCCAGATCGCTGGCCGCGTATTCACCGCTGACCACCGGAAAATCGCGGGTAAAGAATTCCGGGTCGTAGTGCTCGATGCTCAGCGTGATCACATTGCGCGCCGCATCGAAGCGGATGCGCTCCACGGTGCGCAGTGCGTTGGAGTGCAGCAGTCCGCGCATCGGCTGCCCGGCAACCTCCACGAACTGATTCAGCACGCCGGGCTTGAAGTGATCCGTTTCCACCACCAGCGTGTCGCCATCCCAATGGCCGCGCGAGTAGCCCAGGATCGCCTCCGGCGTGCCGGCTGGCGCGGCGGCCTGGTCCATGTGGACCACGCGCTCAATGTCCATCCATTCGTGCTGAATCACGATGTCGTTGCCCTGCCGACGTATCGCCATTGGCGTATCCGGCGCAAACCAGCCGCGACGGATCGCCACCGGCTCGCAGCGATAGGTAGGGTCGTCGGTGAAGGGGTTGTACTTGGCAATGGCGGCCTTGGCCGCAGCGTTGGTGTAATCCATCATCGACTGCGGCCCGCTGGTGGCACGGCCGGAGGGCAGCAGCAGCCAGGTGCCGAAGATCGAATCGCGCTGCGCGACTTTGGGCCGCTGCACCGCTGCGCCCCGCGCATCGACGCTGAGCACTTCGCCGTCGCCCACCTGCACGGAGTCGAAGAAACATTCATTCGGAACGCGCCGGTGCTGTGAACCCATAAGGCGAACCGTCTTGCCCGGCGCGAGCATCTCCGGCGTGATGCCATTGCGCGTGAGCTGCGTCACGCCATGACTCTCGCAGCGCCACACCACGCTGCGTCCATCGGCGTCCTGCACCTTCAGATGCACATAGGCATGCGGATTGCGCTTCTCGAACTCGGTGACGACACCGGCGATGTCCACCCGTTTGGTGGCGTCGAAATGCGGCGCGAAACTGTGATGCGCCGCCAGCGGCAAACTGACGAGCAACAGAGCCATCGAACATCCCAACAGACTGCCTTTCATGACGCCTCCTCGCAAACCGACTCGACTCAATCTCAACCCCGCTACCGTGGCGGCGCGGCGCGCCGCTGCGCCGCCAGCGCCTCATGCGCACGCCCCGTGATATACGCGCGGATCGCCTCGGCGCCTTCGGCATCAAAGCGCTCGGCGAACGACACCATGCCGCGCGGCTGCAACGCGCCGTCGATCACGACACTGCGAAAACCATCGGCGGTGCTGAGCATCGGCGAGGCGCGCAGATCGGGGAACAGACCGCGATTGCCATACTGCGTGTCGTGACACATCACGCACCAGGTTTGGTAAAGCTGCTCGCCGCGCGTCAACTGCGCGGCATCGCCGAAGGCCGGCGGCGGCGCGATGGGCCGCGCGGGTGGCAACGGCTGCTTCTCCGGCAATTGCGCCGTGCCGCCGAGTTTGTACACCAGCAGCCGCGAACCATTGGCGGTGTAGTAGTCGCGCGAACCATAACCGGCCAGCTGCGCGATGTATTGCACGCCGTCGATTTCATAGCTCACCGGCGCGGCCACGACGCCGGTCTGCGGATCGGTGGACCAGAGCTTTTCGCCATCGCTGTCGCGGTAGGCGGAGAACTCGCCCTTCTGCGCGCCCTGGAACACCAGTCCACCGGCCGTGGACAACGTGCCCGAAGCAATCGTGCCGCGATTGTCCGAACGCCACACCTCCCGGCCGGCCACCGGGTCCCAGGCGATCAGGAAGGCGCGCGAAGTGCGCGGCGCATCGGAGTGAAGATCGTCATAAAGCGTGGGCGGCGCGCGGCCGGTGCCCGAGTTCGCCGCGCCGAACTGCACCTGATAATTGGGATTCGGCGCAAAGGACGAACTGGTTTCGACGATGGGCGTGTACACCAATCCGGTGCGGCGGCTGAACGAGGACGGATGCCAACTGTGCGCGCCCTGCCCGCCGGGTTGCACGATGGCCGGCTGACCCGTCTTGCCAAAGCGCGCCTCGGGCATTTCGATGGGGCGGCCCGTGGTCATGTCCACACCGCTGGCCCAGGTGGTCGTGACATACGGATTGGCGCGCAGCAGCTTGCCGGTGGCCGC
>JAITMN010000119.1 GCA_031277355.1 Nevskiaceae bacterium
ATGCCATCGGTCAACGCCTGCCGAAACGTCTTCGTGCCCACCTTCGGATTCAGCAGCGTGACGGTGCGGTATTGGCGGTTCACATAGGTGCGAAACGGGCTGAAATGCCGCCGGCTCGCGATGTGGAAGAAGCCACCCCAACCGGTGCGCGGCGTGATGTTTGGCAGAGCGTTGACCATAAACGGCAATCCTAGCCCACTGGACGCGCGGCGGCGACCACGCTGGAACAGGCGGCGTGAGCGAAACAACTCCGCCCGTCTAACGAATGAACATCCGCCCGATCCAGTAGAACACCGCCGCCACCAGCGCTGCCGCCGGAATCGTCATCACCCAGGCGTAGACCAGACCCGTGGCCAACCCCCAGCGCACGCGCGAGGGATTTTGCACCGAGCCGGTGCCGAGAATCGCGCCGGTGATCGTGTGCGTGGTGGACACCGGGATGCCGCCATGCGAGGCGATGAACAGCGTGATCGCGCCGCCCAGCGATGCGGCCGAACCGCTGGCCGGCGTCAGGCGCGTGAGCTTCTGGCCCATCGTGCGGATGATGCGCCAGCCGCCAAACAACGTGCCCACCGATATCGCCACATAGCAACTGACGACCACCCAAACCGGCAGATGATCGGCGCTGGCCATGCCGCGCGACATCAGCATCAGCCAGATGATGCCCATCGTTTTCTGCGCGTCGTTGCTGCCGTGACCGATGGAGTACAGCGCGCTCGACAACAACTGCGTGAGCCGGAAAAAGCGATCGCATCGCTGCGGCGGCACGCGGAAGAACGCCCAACTGATCGCCAGCATCAACAATCCGCCGATCAGCATGCCCAGCAGCGGCGAGATGAAGATGAACGCAGCGGTCTTGATGATGCCCGGCATCACCAGCGGATCAAAACCGGCCTTCGCCATCCCCGCGCCGATCATGCCGCCGATCAGCGCATGCGACGAACTGGACGGAATACCAAAGTACCAGGTGATCACGTTCCAGGTGATCGCGCCGATCAGCGCGCCGAAGATCACCGCATTGTCGACGAAGCCCGGCTCGATGATGCCCTTGCCCACCGTGGCCGCCACCTTGGGCTCGAACAGCCAGAAGGCAACGAAATTGAAGAACGCCGCCCACACCACGGCCTGATACGGCTTCAATACGCGCGTGGACACGACGGTGGCAATCGAATTGGCCGCGTCGTGAAAGCCATTCATGAAATCAAAGGCCAGCGCCAGCAGCACCAGCAAGGCCAACGTGATGACTGTGCTATCGACGTGCATGGTTTTAAGCGTTCTGCAACACCACGCCTTCGAGCACGTCGGCCACGTCGCGACAGCGATCCGTGGCCGCTTCGAGCAATTCGTAGATCGCTTTGAGCTTGATCAACTGGCGAATGTCGGCCTCACCGCGAAACAGCGTGGAAATCGCAGTGCGCATCACGCGGTCGGCGCGCGACTCCATCATGTCGATGTCGTTGCACAGCCGCAGGATTTCCTGCGAGTTTTTCATGTCGCGCAGCAGCGAGACGGCCGTCTGCAAACGCTCGCAGCCGTTTTCCAGCAACGAGGCCAGCTCCACCGCATGCGCGGTGACATCGCGCACGTCGTACAGCGACAGCGATTCGGCGGAGTCCTGCATCAGATCGAGCACGTCGTCCATGCGCGAGATCAGGCGGTGGATGTCGTCGCGGTCCAGCGGCGTGACGAACAGCGTTTGCAGCAGCGCGGTGGTGTCGTGCGTGATGCGGTCGGCTTCGTGCTCCAACTCGTTGATGCGATCGATGCGACCGGCGCGCGAATCCACATCGGCATATTCGCTGAGCAGCAACGTCAGTTCATGACTGGCGAGCGCAATGCGTTTGGCATGCTCGTTGAAGTAGTCGAAAAATTTCCCCTCGCGAGGCACGAGGTTTGCCATCAGGCCCATGAGCGTTTCTCCATCGAACGCGGAAACAGCAGGATGCCGGCGATGCCCGCGACGGCGATCACCGCAATGAACAGCGGCCAATGCCCGGCGCCGAGAATCGGCAGCCAGACGTAAGGCGTGAGAAAGGTGGTCAGTGCACCAACCTGGCTGAGCAGGCCGGCCGCCGCAGCGCCCTGCAAGGGGCTGGCGACCACGCGCGGCAGCATCGCCGTGACCGTGGCAATACAGGCGCCGGAGGTCATCATCCACGCCACCAGCGCCATCAATCGCGGTCCGCGCGACAGTGCGGGATGAAACATCGCCAGCGCCGCAAGCAGGCCCAGCGCAATCAGCACGCGAAACAGCTTCGCCTGTTTGAACCCGTGCGCCAGCAGCCATGCGGTGATGATGCCGCCGGCGATCATCGTCAGATTCAGCGTGCCGACCACAGCCGAAGCCTCGCCGAGTGAAACCTGCTGCTGACGCGCATACCAGGCGGGGAACACCGAACTGACGCCGAAACCGGCCATCACCAGCGTGCCGAACACCAGCGCCACGCGCAGCGGCCCCGGTTGCGTCATCGCCGACAGCAGGCCGAATTTCTGCCCCGCCACATGCGGCGGACGCGGCGGTGAGCGCGGCAACAGCAAGGGACCGGCCAGCGCCATCACCACGAACAACGAACCATGCACGAAGTACCCACCGCGCCAATTATCGGTGCCCGCGAAGTGGCTCGACAACACCAATCCCAGACACACGCCCACCGGCGTGTAGGTGGACCACAGCGCCATCGCCCGCCCACGGCGCTCGTTGCTGGTGGTAGCCATGATGAGGCCCGGCGCGCCCGAATACACGCCCAGCAGAATCACGCCTTCGAGCAGCCGCACCGCATGAAACCCGGAAGGGGCCTGCACGACAAGGTAGAGAAAATTCGCCAGCGCGCCCGCCGCCGCCGCGCAGATCAGCGCGGTGCGCGCGCCGATGCGGTCGATCACGCCGCCGACAATCGCCGCGCTCAGCGCCGAAGGGATGCTCAGCAGCGACAGCAGCAGCGTGTACTGCGCCAGCGTCATGCCGATGTGCGCGGCAAAATCCTGCTGCAAGGGGATCACCTTCGTGAGTGATGCCCCTGCCAGCACGCCATACAGATAGATCAGCGCGATCGACGGCCAGCTACCTGCCCTCATCAGTGATTCTTTCCTCAGGGCCGCTGCCGGCACGTGAG
>JAITMN010000132.1 GCA_031277355.1 Nevskiaceae bacterium
GACACCATCGACGCGGCGCGGGTGCGTCGCGTGGTGTTCTGCAGCGGCAAGGTGTATTTCGATCTGCTGAAGGCGCGGCGCGCGGCGGAGCAGAAAGACGTTGCGCTGGTGCGCATCGAACAGTTGTATCCGTTCCCGGCGCAGGCGTATGAGTCGGTGTTGCGCGGTTATCCGAAGGCCACCGAGATCATCTGGTGCCAGGAGGAGCCGCAGAATCAGGGCGCGTGGTACCAGATTCGTCACCGGCTGGAAGAAGGGCTGCAAAAAGACCGGCAAGTCCTGCTGTATGCAGGGCGCGGTCACGCGGCTGCGCCGGCCACGGGATTGACGAAGATTCACGACACCGAACAACGCGAATTGGTTGAAGCAGCGCTGAGCGCCCCGGCGCCGCAGCGGGCGCGCAAGGCCAAGACCTCCATGAACAACAATTAATCGCCGATGGATTGTCCAGCATGAGCATTGAAATCAAGGTTCCGAAACTTCCCGAGTCCGTGGCCGACGCCACGCTGGTGAAATGGCACAAGAAGCCCGGCGATGCCGTGGCGCGCGATGAAAATCTCGCTGACCTGGAAACGGACAAAGTCGTGCTCGAAGTGCCGGCTCCGGTGGCCGGTGTGCTGAAGGAAGTGAAGGTGAACGCCGGCGCGACGGTGACCAGCGATCAGTTGCTGGCGATTGTCGAGGCCGGTGGCGTGGCTGCCGGTGCGACGGCCGGCGCAGCGCCGAGTGCGGCGAAGGCTGCGGCGGCTTCTGCGGCGGTCGAAGCGCCGAAGGCGGCGAAGGTCAGCCCTGCCGCGCGGCGCGCGGCGGAAGAAAAGGGTGTCGATCCGGCGAGCATTGCGCCCAGCGGACGCGCCGGCGTCGTGACGAAGGCCGACGTGCAGCAGGCGCGTGCCGCTGCGCCGGCGGTCAGCGCCGCAAGCCCGGCCAGCGGCGGCACAGGGCCGAGCCGCGTCGAACGGCGCGTGCCGATGACGCGGCTGCGTGCGCGCATTGCCGAGCGTCTGGTCACGGCGCAGTCCACGCAGGCGTTGCTGAGCACGTTCAACGAAGTGGACCTGCTGGCCGTGCAGCAACTGCGTGCGCGTCACAAGGATCGCTTCGAGAAGGTCAACGGCGTGAAGCTGGGCTTTTCCTCGTTCTTCGTGCGCGCGACGGTGGAGGCGTTGAAGAAGTATCCCGTCATCAATGCCGCAGTGGATGGCGGCGACGTGGTGTATCGCGAGTTCTACGATGTGGGCGTTGCGGTATCCACCGAGCGCGGCCTCGTCGTGCCGGTGTTGCGCGATGCGGACTTGCTCTCCTTCGCGCAGATCGAACAGGCCGTGGCCGATTTTGCCACACGCGCGCGCAGCGGTTCGCTGACGATGGAAGACCTCACCGGCGGCACGTTCAGCATCACCAATGGCGGCGTGTTCGGCTCGTTGTTGTCCACGCCCATTGTGAACTTCCCGCAGAGTGCGATTCTCGGCATGCACAAGATTCAGGATCGCCCGGTGGTGGTCGATGGTCAGATCGTCGTGCGGCCGATGATGTATCTGGCGCTGTCCTACGACCATCGCATCATCGATGGCAAGGAAGCGGTTCAGTTTTTGGTATCGATCAAAGAGGCGCTCGAAGACCCGGCGCGCTTGCTGCTGGGAGTTTGAGCGATGAGCGACAGTTTCGATGTGATCGTGATCGGCGGTGGACCGGCCGGATATCCGGCGGCGATTCGCGCCGCGCAGAATGGCTTGTCGGTGGCCTGCATCGATGGATGGAAGAATCGCGATGGCAGTCATGCCTTTGGCGGCACCTGCTTGAATGCGGGTTGTATTCCGTCGAAGGCGCTGTTGGAGTCTTCGGAGCTGTTTCATCGCGCGGGCCATGAATTCAAGCGTCACGGCATCAGCGTTGGCGCTCCCACGATCGATGTAAAGGCGATGCAGGCGCGCAAGGCCGGCATCGTCAAGAGCATGACCGGCGGCATTGCTGCGCTGTTCAAGGCCGCGGGCGTCACGGCGCTGGCGGGGCATGGCCGCTTGCTGGCCGGCAAGGTGGTGGAATTCACAGCGCCCAATGGCGACACGCGCAAGCTGCAAGCCAAGCATGTGGTGCTGGCCAGCGGTTCGGAGCCTGCGACGCTGCGTTCCATCACGCAAGACGGCAAATTCATCACCGATTCCTGGGGCGCGCTGGAGTTTGACGCCGTGCCTGCACGCTTGGGCGTGATTGGCGCGGGCGTCATTGGTTTGGAGTTGGGCAGCGTGTGGCAGCGCTTGGGCGCAAAGGTCACCGTGCTTGAAGCGATGCCGGATTTTCTGCCGATGGCTGATCGTCAGGTGGCGGCTGAGGCGCAGAAGCAGTTTCGTCGTCAGGGCTTGGATATTCGTCTGGGCGCGAAGGTGTCTTCAGCGACGGTGCAGGGCGAAGAAGTGCAGGTGAGCTTCACCGACGACAGCGGTGAACAGCAGGCCACATTTGATCGGCTCGTCGTTGCCATTGGCCGGCGTCCGGTCACCGAAGGTTTGCTCGGCGAAGGCACGGGCGTTGCGCTCGATCAACGCGGCTTCATCGTCGTGGACGATCACTGCGCCACCGGCGAGCCGGGCGTCTATGCCGTGGGCGACTGCGTGCGCGGACCGATGCTGGCGCACAAGGGCAAGGACGAAGGCGTGATGGTCGCAGACCTCATCGCCGGAGGCTACGGCCACATCAACTACGACATCATCCCCTCGGTGATCTACACCGCGCCGGAAATCGCGTGGGTGGGGCAGGGCGAAGCGCACGCCAAGGCCGCCGGCATCACGGTGAAAACCGGCCAATTCCCCTTCGTCGCCAGCGGACGCGCACGCGCGATGGAAGCCACCGCCGGCTTTGCCAAG
>JAITMN010000135.1 GCA_031277355.1 Nevskiaceae bacterium
TTGAAGATGTCGCGCGCAAGCGGCGTGACGCCAGCCGGAACGGCGCCGTCTCTGGCTGCATAGATTGGCGGATGCTCGGGTGGCACGCCGGCGCCGGTGAACATGCCCTTGCCTTCCGAGCCGACGATGACCTCGGGCTGAAATGGATCGGGCGCGCCGCGTCCGGCGCTCTGCTGCGCCAAAGCCGGGACCGCTGCGACCATGACCGCAGCGATGGTCGCGTTTGCGGCGTCAGTCCATCGTCTTGGCAACACGGAACCCCAGGTAATTGCGACCGCGCGTGGTGGCCGGATAAGGCGCACCCCGACGCGCAGAACGCTGCATGTAGGGATTGCTCATGAAGGTGCCGGCGCGAAATATGCGCACCGTGCAATCGCCTTCGGTGTTGGGGCGGCCATCGGTAGGCGCTTTGGAAAGGTCTTGCAGGAGGCAATCCTGCGTCCACTCGAAGATGTTGCCGTGCATGTCGTACAGCCCCCACGCATTGGGCGGGAACGAACCCACCGGCGAGGTTTCATTCACCCACACGTCGCGGCCTTCGGCAAGACCACCCAATTCACGGCCACGCAGACCGAAGTTGCCGTAGTTGTAGTCGAGCTTGTCGCCCCACGGAAATGCCGTGGTAGTGCCCGCTCGCGCTGCGTATTCCCACTCGGCTTCACTGGGCAGGTGATAAGCGTCATCTGTACCGCTCTTCCAGTTGAGCCAGCCGACGAAGTTCTGCGCATCGTGCCAACTCATGCCCACCGCAGGCCGTGTGCCGCGACCGTGATCGTGGTAGTCCTTGTTCACGGTGCCGTCCATGTTCTGGCGCAGCGCCACTTCAATGGCCTCGACCTCGCACCAGCGATCACGTGCACAGGCTTCCCACTGATCCCAGGTCACGGGTGTGGCGCTCATCGCAAAGGGGCGCGCGAACGTCACGCGCCGCTGCGCCTCGTTGTCGCGGCGATCTTCTTCCCCCGCCGGCGAGCCCATCATGAAACTGCCGGCAGGCAGCACCACGAGTTCGGGACAGTTGCGGCAATCCTTGAAGTGATTGCCAACTTTCTTTTCCGCAGCGGCGGCGGTGGCGGCCTGGGATGCCAACAGCGCGACGGCGATGATGGCCGCTACGATGACAGGCAGATAAGACGAAACGCGGATCGGGCGACTCATGGCTGCTCCTGTTTATCTTTAGTTGGCCGGTGGCAACAGTCTCTCAAGCAATTCTATGGTGCCGGGGCGCGGCGTGGTTAGAACATGCCGTTGTTGTTGACCGGCTTCTCGGGGATGTCCTGGATCACGTCCCAATGCTCCACCACCTTGCCGTTCTGCACGCGGAAGATGTCGACGATGGCCCGACCCGGCGTGTTGTCGCCGCGCGTGGAATGCACATGCAGCACCACCAGATCGCCCTCGGCGATCACGCGCTTGATCTCGCCTTTTTGCGTGGGAAAACGCTCCTTGAGAAAGTCGATGAAGCCTTTGAGTCCCTCGGCGCCGTCCTGGGCGGTGGGGTTGTGCTGCTTGTAGAAAGGCCCGAGAAATTTAGTGGCCGCTTCATAGTCCTTGTTGTTGATGGCCGCTTCGTAGAAAGCAATCGCAACTTTCTTGTTCGCCTCCAGCGTGGCGTCGGCGGGGGCGGCGGCCGACGCAATGGCCGTCACGGCCAGCGCAGCCAGCAGCGCGGTGAATCGGATGGGGCGGGTTGGAAACATGATGATCTCCTGTGCGAGGTGAGAGTCCGCTAGAACTGCGCGCGCACGCCGGCTGCGTAGAAGCGACCGATGGTATCGTACAACGACACATTGGTCTGACCGCCGACAAGCGCACTTGAGGGCATCAGCGGCGGGTTGCGGTCGAACAGGTTGGCCACATTCACATACAGCTCCGGCGAGCCGCGCGAATTCTCGAAACGATAGCGCGCGCCGACGTCGAAGGTCATCAGGCTGCCGACTTCGGCGTATTGCGGCGCAATATCACCCGGCAGATAGGTGCTGTTGTACTTGCCGCTGCCGATGTAGCGCGCGTTCACATTGAAACCCAGCGCGCCGACGTCTGCATTGGCCATGAAATTGACCTGCCACTTCGGATAGCCCTGGCCCATGTCACCCACGCGATCCGAGTACGCACGCGATGTTGCACTCGGGACCGTTGTGGACTGTTCGAGCAGCCGCGTGCCGATGAGACGGAACGACGTATTCACGCCAGCCAGCAACGTGCGGTAGCTGAAGTCCAGGTCCACACCCTTGGTTCGCGCTTCGCTGAGGTTCATCGTGCTCTGGCGGATGGCCACCAGCGCCGTGCCGGTGCGAATCAGATTGTCGCAATAAATCTGCTGACCCAGCACGCAGCGGTCGATCGTATCCGCAGGGGTGGCCGCCGCCAGTGTGTCCTTGATGCGAATGTCATAGTAGTCGAGTGACGCGCCGAAACCGGACAGCCAATCCGGCTGGTATGTGAAACCGAAGGTAGTGGTGTCCGCCGTCTCGGGCTTCAGCGCCGGATTGCCCGACAGGATGATGGGCACGCTCACCGAAGGCGCATTCGGCAACACGCGGTCGATCACGATGGTGTTGGGGCCCTGGCTGTCCTTGGTATAAAGATCGCCGATGCCCGGAGCGCGAATGTCGCGCGAGCGCGTGCCGCGCAGCAGCAGTTCGTCGAAGGGGCGCCACGTCAGACCCACCTTCCAGGTCTCCACGCTGCCGCTCTGCGAGTAGTCGGTGTAACGCACGGCGGCGTTGAGGTCGAGCGACTGCGCCCACGGCAAATCCTTCGCCAGCGGCACGAGCGCCTCGACATAGGCTTCCTTCACATCGTACTTGCCGCTCGTGGGCTGCACGTTGCTGGTCGACCATCCGCCCACGCGACCCACATAGGCTGGCGGCAGGCCGCGCACGTCCGCGTAGCTGGGTATGGTATTCGAGACCGAATCCGAGAGAATCTCGCCCTCAAGCTCGCGATATTCCACGCCTGCACCGATGGCGACGGGACCGGCCCACGAAGAGAACGGCTCGCCGTTGATGTTCGCGCCCGCGCTGCGCTGGCGCATGATGTTGTAGTTCCACGGCTGCGCGTCCGTATGGATGTAGTCGAGCGCGGCTTGCGAGGGCGGATCGCCGAACGGATTCAGCGGCACGCAATCGCCATAGGCGGCCGGGTTGACGAGCGCACTCTGGCAGACCACCGTGCCATTGGGCGCAAGCACGGCGTCCACCGCGCGATGCACATGCTCCAGCGACAACTGGTTCATGTAGCCGAGGCGAAAAGACGTGCGGCCTTGCTGGTAGTGCATGTCCCAATTCCAGCCATTGCCGAACTTGCCCTGCAGGCCCAGCGCGCCGTCCCAGGCTTGGTACCGCGACTCGATGTCGATGTTGCCCCACGACTTGGCCACCAGACCCAAATCGAAATTCGCCACGCCTTGTGTGTTCATCCGCGACTGAATCGAAGCGGGAATGAACGGGTTGCCGCTGAAGATGCGCAGCGCCGTACCCTGATTGGTCGTGGAGCCCTGGAAAAACGGCGGCGTCTGCGTGTACACCGACTTCGCATTCGCGACGGTGGCCTGCGCGAAGAATTCAACATTGTCGGTGAGATGAAACAGCGCGTGCGTGAAGAACACCTTGTTGTCGGTGGGCGTGTTGAAGTTCGCCGTGTCACCGATGAAATTACCCTCGCCGCCCACCTGCAGGTTGGCGCTGCGCAATGTTCCATAGGTGAACGCTTCAGGCACGCCGCCCGATCCGAAGGTAATGCCCTCGTTCGCAGTGACCAGCGGGCCGGAGATGATGGCCCCGCCGTAGGAACTGGTCGGCTGCGTCACACCGCAGGCGATGGTCTGGCGGGGATCGCTCGGCGACATCGTGGCTGCCGTTACGCCCGGCACGGGAATCAACGCGCAGTAGCGATTGGCCCAGTTGCGGTTTTCCTTGTAAGCCTGCTTGGAATTGTGCCAATCGAACGAGCCGATCAAGTGCAGACGGCCATCGAAGAAGGACTCACCGCCCGCAAGCGCAATCTTGTAGGTCGCGCCGTCGCCACCATGCGCAGACTCACCGTAGTTCACATCGGCCTTGAAACCCTGGAAACGCTTGTTCAGGATGAAGTTGGTCACGCCGGCAACCGCATCGGAACCATAGGCCGCCGATGCACCGCCGGTCACCACACTCACGTTCTCGATGAGCCCCTGCGGCAGCAGATTGATATCGGTGTTGCCCGCGATGTTGGCAGGCACCAGACGACGGCCATCGAGCAGCACAAGGTTGCGGTTGGTGCCAAGATTGCGCAGATTGAGAAAGTTGCCCGGACCCAGCGTGGTGCGGCCACCGATCGTCTTGGGTGTGGTGGAACCCGACATCGACGGCAACGTGGCCAGCGCCTGCACGATCGACTGCGGGTTGGCCTGCAGCAGTTCGGCCGATGACAGCGAAGTCACGGGCGTCGGGGATGACATCCCCTCGCGAATCACGCGCGAGCCAGTGACCACCACTTCGCTGATTTCGTCGGCTTCTTCCTGAGCCACGGCGAAGGTGGGCGTCACGCCGCAAATTGCAGCGACAACGGCAACACAAACCAGCCCCGAGCCCTTCGACGCAGCGGCGCGGACAGACGAATTCATGGTGGTGACGGACATACGCACTCCTCTTGATTCGAATCCAATGCCCGCAGTGTATTGCCGACCGAGCAGATCGAACAAGGCAGCAAGCAGCCGCAGGCATGCCTGACGAAGCATGCCCGGCCACATTGCGAACTACTCCAGCGCCACCAAGTTCCCTATCTCGAAGTTTTGGCCTGCAATCGACTCTTCGTCCACCGCCATGACTTGTTCAACGTCGGCGGCCACCACACGCAGCAAATGCACGCCAGAGGTCAACGTGCGAAGCCACGCGGATAGAACAGTCGCACCGCCCTGTGGCATAGTCCGTCAGTTTTCACATAACTGGGGGATCACGAATGAATTTTGGTACGAAAAATCCATACCGGCCGGCGTGCGCGTTGATTGCGGTGGCGGTTGCCAATGCCTTGGCGGCGAGCGCCGCGATGGCCCAGCAGGCGCAAACCTCAGAGGCCTCGCTGCTTGAAGAGGTCGTCGTGACGGCGCGCTATCGCGAAGAAAATCTGCAACAGACGCCGCTTGCGATCACCGCCTTCACCGCCGACTCGCTGACCGAACGCAACGTCACCGACGTCGAAGACGTCGGCTCCATCATTCCCAACGCCTACTTTCGTCCCAATGGCGGCACGCCGGTGATCGGCCTGCGCGGCAAGACCAACAGCGAGACGCTCTCGTTCCTGAAGCCCACCGTGGCGATCTACAACGACGGGGTGTATTGGGCGCGTCAGGCTGGCATGAACTTCACGCTGTTCGATCTGGAACGGGTGGAGGTGCTGCGCGGTCCGCAGGGCACGCTCTTCGGCAAGAATTCGTTGGGCGGCGCCATCAACCTGATCTCCAAGGCGCCATCAGGCGATGGCAGCGGCTACGCCGAAGTGACCTACGGCAACTACAACAACATCGAACTCAAGGCGGGCATCGACGTCGCGCTGCACGACAACCTGTTCCTGCGCGCAACGGCGATGTCGCAGGAGCGCGACGGTTACATCAACGTGCTGGACTTCCGATGCCAGATGATCAAGGAAGGCACGCCGGAACTGGCGGGCATTGGCGATGGAATCGTCGGTTATGAGCGCAACCCGGATGATCCGCTGACGCCTGCCGACGAGAGCGTCATCGACTACACCCAGCAGGGCGGACGCATTGTGCCCCGCTATCGTCCGGTCATGGGCGTTGTGGGCAGCGAAGAAGACAACGCGTTCTCGTTCCCGCTGCAGATCGAGAATCATCAACTCGACCGCAAAGGCACCTGCAATATCGGCACGCAGCGAGGCGTGGACAAACAGGGCGTGCGGGCAGCCTTGCGCTGGCAGCCCACCGACAAACTCGACATCACGTTGACCGGCGATATCATCGATGACAACAGCGAGGCTTGGGGCAACGTCACGCGCTACCCCGACTCCAACCTCAATCCGATGCAGATTGCCTACCTCGACAACTTCATCGCGCTCGACGCCGGCATCAATTCGCAGAAATACCTGGCGGGCGCTTTCTATCGCGACCCGCGCAGTTTCCAATCATTCAAGACATGGGAAGACCCCATCGACGGCGAGACGGTCAACATAGGAGAGCGGATCGACAACCGGGGCGTTTCGCTGAATGTGGCCTACGACATCACCGACAACATCAGCCTGCATTACATCGGCGCACGCCGCTCGCTCAATACGTCGTTGACCGCATCAGCCGGTTTCCCCGGCCGTGGCTCGGTGTATGACGAACACAACCAGTTGATCTGGCAGCACCACGAGCAGACGCAGCATGAATTGCGGGCTGAAGGCGTCTCCTTCGGCGGACGACTTGACTGGGTGCTGGGCGCTTTCTATTTCAAAACCCATGAGTATGAATTGGCGAAGACCGATCTCACGGAGCAACAGTGGGCGGGCATCGCTGCGGTCAATCACGATGACGGGTTCTCCAACGGGAACCAGTCCGGCTTCGGGCATGTGGTTTGGCAGGCCACGGACAACCTCTCGCTCAGCGCCGGCTTGCGCTACACGGAAGAGAGCGACGAAATCCTCTTCCAGCACTATCCCTTCATCATCAATATCCCGCTCATCAAGTTCAGCGACCAACGCTGGGACTGGAAGCTGGGCGCGGACTGGCAGTTCAATCCCGCGATGATGGCCTATGCTTCGGTGGCAACGGGCTTTCGCAACAAGGGTTTCGTGGCAAGACCCTGGACGCCGGGACAGGTGAACGATGTATACGGCCCCTATCCGGCTGAAGAAGTCATCTCGTATGAATTGGGTTTCAAGGGAGACTTTCTCAATGGCCGGTTGCGCGCCAATCTTGCGGCATTCTTCGACGAATACGACCCCCGAGTCGTCGCCGCAGGCGGCAGAGGACAGTGCACCACCTATGCAGACAGATCGGTTCCGTTCCCGTATCAGGTCGGTCCCAACGGAGGACCGGATGGAACGCAAGGTCTGATCGACACCAACGGCGACAACACGGGCGATTTGTGCCCGCCGGGCACGCCGCTGGAAGGCACGGCGCCACTGAACTACAGCTACAACATCTCCTCTCCCGCAGAGGTCAAAGGCGTTGAGCTGGAAATGCAGGCACGCCCCTTCGGCGACTTGCTGGTCACGTTCACGGCGGGCTGGAACAACTTCTCAAGCACGGTGAAGGACCCGCTTGCTGCCGGATATATCCATCCGAGATATCTGATCCAGCCCGAACTCAACATGAGCGCCGGCGTGCAGTATGACTTCCATGTCGGTTCGGGCGCGCTCATCACGCCACGACTCGACTGGACGTTCCAGGGCAAACAGACAGTGGGCAACGTGAGCCGCGAACCGCAACCCGATCAGTTCATATCGGCTTACGGGCTGTTCAACGCGCGCATCACCTACATGTCTGCCGACGACAAATGGCAGGCTTCGGTGGCCGCCACCAACCTGTTCAACAAGTTCTACTACTACAACATGGAATCGGGTCAGGGCTGGGGTGTGTTGGCCTCGCCTGGCGCTCCGCGCATGGCAACCGTCTCACTGCGCCGGAACTTCTAACAAGCGGTAATCTCTGGAAGAGATATCGTTCATCCAGGGGGAGTCATTCGTGACTCCCCCTTTTTTTCACTGCCCCTCAGAGCACTTCGGCGAAGGGATCATCGACCACGGCGGTGAATCCCACGAGGCGTCCGAAGACGATGACCGCCGTCCACAACAGGATGGACAGCGCCGCCGACACTCGCGCCGCCACGGGCGTGGGTAACGTGTTGTCCCAAACGGCCACGCTGCGCGCGGTGACCAGTTCAAAGATCATCATGTTGATGCCTGCCACCACGATCAGCGCCATCTTGATCCAGAACTGCCTGTTCTGTCCGATGCTGATGGCGTTGGGCAGGAACAGCATCGCGCCGGTGAGCGCGGCGATGACAAAACCAATCCAGCACCAACGCAGCAAGTCCCTGCTCACGCTGCTGAAGGGGCGATTGTTGGAAGCCACTCCCAGCAGGCGCAGATCGATCACCAGAATCGCGCCAAACACCAGCGTGATCGCGATAACGTGAACGCATTCGATGATCGTATAAACGCCCCGGGTGGTGTTGATCCACTGGGCCAGACCCGAGTTCTGCAACGCGGCGCAGAAAAGCGAAAAATCCATGATGGCGCCTGCGCTAGAACTGACCGACGGGGGAAAGCCTGCCCCAGATCAGCGCGTCATAGGCAATGAAGCGGCCCAGGAAAATGATCGCAACCACCAGACACAGCGTAAACACCGCGCGGCGGCGCAGCGCGCCATCGGGATTGACCTCCGGCGCGGCAAAAGCCGGCGAGTTGCGCACCAGACGCAAAAAGCGCACCGCAACGGCGATCAGCACGGCAAGCAAGGCCATCTTGATCCACATCGAAAGCGCCATGATCTCTCGCGGCGGCTCGGCGAAGATCAGCACGATGCCCGTCAGCGTGAGCAATATCAGCGCCACCCAGGCCCACGGGGCAAAGCGCGCCACGGTCTGACGCAGCGACACGCCCTGCCACGCAACGCCCAGCACGCGCAGGCAGATGATCAGCACCGACATCGAAGCAATGGTCACGCAGATGATGTGAATCGACTGCATCGTCGGCACGACCCACGCCGAGTTGGCCATCATCAGGCTGATCGGCGTTTGCCCCAACGCAATCAGTAAATCCATTCACTTGCCCGCTTGTGCTTCAGCCTGCGACTTGTAGCCCTTGCCCAACCACTCCTGCCATTCGCTGATGTGCCGGCTGGCGCGGCAACCGCCGTCTGAAGGATTCAGCGCCGAGCCATCGGGACGAAAGAAGATGCCTGCGGCTCCACCCTTGCGGCCATCGCGCAGCGGGCACATCACGACGGTCAATTCCTCACCGGCTTTGAACGTCTCGCCTGTCAGTTGCGGAGTGCGCGCCAGCAGTGACGGCGGAGCGGCCCCTTCAAAGGCCCACACAGCTCCATCGGCATCCTTGATCATCATGAAGGTGTGAGGACTGCTGAAGGCCCAGCGCACAACCTGACCCTTGATCACGAGTTCCTGTTCCGGATCAAACATCGAAAAACTGTGATGCGCGAAGCCCACGCTCACCGCAGCCATCGACGCTGCGGCAACCAGAGCCAGAATGAATTGCTTTTTCATGGTTCAAAACCCTTGTAGTGCTACTGTTTGGCCGGTTCATCAAAAACCGAGTCGAAGTCGAGCTGATTGGGCGACTGCGTCTGCCCCGGCAAATCAGCCGGCAAATCCGGATTGCGCATCTGGTGCCAGGTCTTGCCGCTCTCGCCCGGAAGGCGAATGCTGGTGGTGTCGCCCTCGCCCGGAATCTGCGCCCCGGTGCTGCAATCCCAGTGGCGAATGCGATAACCGGCCTTTTGCTGCGCTTCGGCAGGACGCCAGACGTACACGCCGTTGAGCGGCTTGGCCAGAGCGACCGGATCATAGAACGTCACCTGGGCGACCAGACTGGGTTTGCCCTCAGCATCGGTGGTCATCTCGTAGACTTCAACGATCTCCATCTCGTTGGAATAAGGCGGGTAGCTGCGGAAAAACTCCGCCGGCCACATCGCGTTGACCCAGACCACGAGCTTGTTGCCTGCCCAGAAGCCGATGGCGTCGCCGTCGGCGGTGTGCGAACCCTCGACGTTCTTGTGTTCCTGATCGATGTAGACGCGGATCGTCTCGTTGGCCAGATCGTTCATCCACCACGACTGCGTGGGCGTGTTGACGAACTCACGTACATACGGCTCCAGCAGCCAGCGCACCGGGCCGGCGGCTTCGCAGAACGTCAGGCGATCGAAGGGTTGCCCGTTGAACCGGTGCATGTTTTCGCGACGCTGCTTGAAGGCCGCTTCATAGGCCGGCGTCAACACCCCTTCCTTCACTACTCCGCCTGCGCCCTGGCCTCCATTGGCGCCTTCAAAAAAAGGAGATGCGTCACCGCGCGCCACGCTGTTGTAACTCGCCGACCACAGCCCTTCCCACTTGGGTATGGAGTCATAGGTGTGGCGCGTACCGCCCTTGGCCTCGCGCTTGAGATATTCGAAATGCTCCTGCGCCGTGGCGAATGCGCGCGGCGGCGGGACTACCGCCACAGGCGCTGCCGCCTGCCCCGCCATCGTCACACCGCTAAACGCTGAGGCCAGCAACCCCAAAGCGCCTGCCGCCAATGCCTTGTTGAATTTCATGTCGTTGTGGCCCCCCACTTGACCGGTGGCCCGATTATGCCGCCTGTCGCGGCCCGTTGGCGCCCTTTTTGGCGGCCTGCGGCAGTGTTATCTGCACCACCAATCCGGGCCCGCCGTCCTGCAGGAGGATGTTGCCCCCATGACGCAGCACGATGGCGCGCACCAAGCTCAGGCCCAGTCCGGTGCCTGGGGTGTGCCGCGCTGCGTCGAGGCGCTCAAAACGGTCGAAGACCCGTGCGTGGTCGTTCTCGGCAATGCCGGGGCCGGCATCACGCACCCGCACCACGACCTGCCCTTCCGCAGTGGCAATCTGCAATGACACTTCGCCGCCATCCGGGCTGAACTTGATGGCGTTGTCGAGCAGATTGACCAACGCCTGAAACAACTGATCAGCATCGCCATGCACTGCCGCAGGCGCAAAATCACCGAGCAACGTGATGCCGCGTTCGCCCGCAACGGCGGCGTACAACTCCATCGCATCGCACGCCAGCGCATCCATTTGCACCAGCGGCTCGTCGGTGGCCGGCGCCTGCGCCTCGATCCGCGACAGACGCAACAGCGCGCTGAAGGATTGCAGCAACTGATCGGTTTCGTCGATGGCCTCATCCAATTCATCCGCCGCAATCGGTTGTTTGCGACGGCGCAGTGCATCGAGCCGATTGCGCAGCCGCGTCAGTGGCGTGCGCAAATCATGCGCGATGTGGTCGGTGGCGTGGCGCACGCCGTCGATCAATGTCTCGATGCGATCAAGCATGGCGTTGAAACGGCGCGCAACGCGATCAAAGGCATCACCGCTGCCATCGCTGTGTACGCGCAGCGCCAACTTGCCCTCGCCCACCTGCGCGGCGGTTGCATCCAGCGCGTGCAGTCGCGCGCCCACCCAGCGCAGCGTCAGCCAGCCGATGACCGCGCCAACCAGCGCAGCGACAATCAACCCGGCCAATGCCGTGCGCAACATCAGGGCAAGAAAACCATCCTGCGAGCGCGTGTGCACGCCGGTGAGCAAGGTGGTGTTGTCGGACAGGCGTTGCAACATGGCAATCACGCGCGGATTGCCGTCCTGCTTGCCCAATTCAACCCAGCCCGCCGATGCGGGCCAACGCGGCAGGCTGCTGAAATTGCCCGCCAGAATATTTCCGTCTGCATCGAGCAAGGCATACACCGCATCCGGGTCATCGGGTTCCTGCACGCGGTCGCGGATTTCGTCCAGCAATTGTTCATGGCCGGACTGCCGGTACAAGTCGGACAACCCGGCGGCGTCGGCGCGCACCACTTCGCGCGCTACGTTGTCGAGCAGCGTGGATACAGCGAAATAAACGCCAGCGCCCAACGACGTGATGGCCAGAAAAAACGACAGCGACACCGCCAGCGCCAGACGAAAGCTGGTCGAGCGCAGCGCACTGTTCATGCGACCAGTCGATAACCCGCGCCGCGCACGGTTTGCAGCATCGGCGTGGCGAAACCCTGATCCATCTTCTGCCGCAAGCGGCTGATGTGCACGTCGATGACATTGGTCTGCGGGTCGAAGTGGTAATCCCACACCGCTTCCAGCAGCATCGTGCGCGTGACCACGCGACCGGCCTGACGCATCAGGCATTCCAGCAGGCGAAATTCACGCGGTTGCAGTTCGATGTCCTTGCCCGCGCGACGCGCGCAATGCTTCAGCAGGTCCAGTTCCAGCTCGCCCACCTTGAGGCGCGTTGACACGCCACTGCTGGTCGCAGAGCCACGACGCGCCACACTGTCAAGACGCGCACTGAGTTCGGCATAGGCAAATGGCTTCACCAGATAGTCATCCGCACCCGCGCGCAGACCTTCGACGCGATGATCCACGTCGCCCAGCGC
>JAITMN010000158.1 GCA_031277355.1 Nevskiaceae bacterium
TCGCTGGCGTCCATCTGCCAGGCGCTGGCGTGGCACACCACGTCGCGGTCGCGCGGACGCACCAGCATCGAACGCTCCCAGAAACTCTCCGGCAGCGCGGGCATGCCGAGCGATGTGTAGAAAGACTCCGCCTGCTTCGTCATCCGCACCGCATCGTATTTCTGACGCACCAGTTCAGTGGTGATATCCGCCGCCGGTACATTCGGGAAGGGCTTGAGAATATCGGCGTAGATGTTGTTCCACTGCTGCGCCCAGATATTGCCGAACAGATGCGCGGGGATTGGTTTGCCCGCCGGCACTTTGTCCTCCCCATACTTGCGCGCAAGGCGCGTGCGCGCAAAGCAATGCATCGAATCGTAGAGCGGTTTGACCTGATCCCACAGCCGTTCCACTTCGGTATTGAAGGCTTCGGGCGTCATGTCGTAACCATCGCGCCACAACTGGCCCAAATCTTCGTAGCCGATCTCGCGTGCGCCTTCGTTGGCCAGTTCAACAAAGCGCGCGTAATCGGCGCGCATCGGGCGGCTGATCGTGTGCCAGCCATTCCACGCGGCGAGCAATTCATCGTAGTTGCGACTCGACGCCATCGTGGCGGTGACATCGTCGATGTTGTGGCAGACCTCCTTGCCGTTGCTCGTTTGGCAGTACTTGCCCGCGCCGTAGGTGGCCTCCATCCGCGTCATGATCTGCGCCAGTTCCGCACGCTTGGCCGCATCGTCGGGTGCGGGCGCGCTTTCGCCCTGACGCAGCAATTGCAGTGCGCGCGCATCGGTCGGCGCCAATTGCACGCCGTCGAAGCGGCGCGATTCGGCCAGCTTGCGGCTGAACAGTTCCAGCGAGCGTTCCTGCGCACGCGCACTGATCAACTGGGAGTCCTGTGTGATGTAGGTGGCCGCGATCCATTGGGCTGCCGCCGATTCCAGCGACATCTCCCGCAGCTCGTTGTTCAATTGCGCCACGAAAACCGTGCCTTCGGCGGACGTGGCCGCAGGCGGGGGCTTGGCCCCGCAGCCGGTGATGGTCAGCGCCAATGAAAGGGCCGTGGCAACGGCAAAGCTGACGGTTGCCGCCGGGGACGCCTTGCGGGTAATGCAGAAGCCGAGCATCGGTTTGTTCACAGTGGTTTGATCCATTTGAGCCGGGTTCGGGCTTGAAAGGGTAAACTGTAAGCCGTCCTGCCGCACTTCCAATCCCCGGTTTTCCCCGATGCACCCCGCCGAGACCTCGCCTGCGCCGATCATGCGGTCCGCAACCGCCACGCGGCCGCCAGCGCCGTTTCTGCCGATGTCGCGGCAGGAGATGGACGCGCTGGGCTGGGATCAATGCGATGTGATCGTCGTCACCGGCGATGCCTATGTGGATCATCCCAGCTTCGGCATGGCGATCATCGGCCGTTTGCTCGAAGCGCAGGGCCTGCGCGTGGGCATCATCGCGCAACCGGATTGGCACAGCGCCCAGGCGTTTCGCGCGCTGGGCCGGCCGCGATTGTTCTTCGGCGTCACCGCCGGAAACATGGATTCGATGGTCAATCGTTATACGTCGGACAAACGCATCCGCAGCGATGATGCCTACACACCCGGCGGTGCGGCCGGCGCGCGCCCGGATCGCGCGGTGATCGTGTACTCGCAGCGCTTGCGCGAAGCTTATCGCGATGTGCCTATCGTGCTCGGCGGCATCGAAGCCTCGCTTCGCCGCAGCGCGCACTTTGATTACTGGTCGGAGAAAGTGCGCCGCAGTGTGCTGCTCGATGCAAAGGCCGATCTGCTGGTCTATGGCAATGCCGAACGTCAGGTGGTGGACTTGGCGCGGCGCCTGAATGCCGGCGAACCGATCAGCGCGATCCGCGATCTGCGCGGCACTTCATTCGTGCGCGGCGATCATGCGCGCGATTACATCGAGATCGACTCACGGCATCTGGATGCGCCGGGACCGCTGAATCCGCCGATTGATCCGTATGCGATGAACGAAGCTGCCGCCGATCAGCCTGCCACCGCGCCGCAGGAAACCATCGTGCGTTTCCGCCGCCGCGTGAAAAACGCCGACCGCGCGCGCAGCGTGATCCGCATGCCGGACTTCGCGCAGGTGGAATCCGATCCGGTGATGTACGCGCATGCCTCGCGCATCCTGCATCTGGAAGCCAATCCGCATAACGCACGCGCGCTGGTGCAGCGTCACGGCACTGTCGACGTGTGGCTGAATCCGCCGCCGATACCCTTGTCCACGCCGGAGATGGACGGGCTTTACGAATTGCCGTATCAGCGCCGTCCGCATCCGGCCTATGGCAAGGCCGAGATTCCCGCGTACAAGATGATTCGCTTCTCGATTGCGATTCAGCGCGGCTGCTTCGGCGGTTGCAGTTTCTGTTCGATCACCGAGCACGAGGGTCGCATCATCCAGAATCGTTCGGAAAAATCCGTGCTGCACGAAATCGAGGTGATCCGCGACACGGTGCCCGGCTTCACCGGCGTGATCTCCGATCTGGGCGGACCCACTGCGAACATGTATCGCATCGCGTGCAAGAGCCGCGAGATTGAAGCCGCGTGCCGCCTGCCTTCCTGCGTGTTCCCGCAGGTATGCGAGAACCTCAACACCGATCACTCGGCGCTGATTCAGTTGTATCGCAAGGCGCGCGCATTGCCCGGCATCAAGAAGGTGCTGATCGGTTCGGGTGTGCGCTACGACCTTGCCATCGAATCGCCGGAGTATGTGAAGGAGTTGGCGCAGCATCATGTGGGCGGTTATCTGAAGATCGCGCCCGAACACATCCGCGAAGGACCGCTGTCGAAGATGATGAAGCCCGGCGTGGGCACTTATTATCGCTTCAAGGAATTGTTCGACCGCTTCTCGAAGGAGGCGGGCAAGGAGCAGTACCTGATTCCCTACTTCATCGCCGCGCATCCGGGCACCACCGATGAAGACATGCTGGAACTGGCGCTGTGGTTGAAGAAGAACGGCTTTCGCGCCGATCAGGTGCAGGCGTTTCTGCCTTCGCCGATGGCCACCGCCACGGCGATGTATCACAGCGGCCGCAATCCGCTGCGGCGGGTCACGCGCGACAGCGAGCGCGTGCCGATCCCGAAGGGGCTGCGCCAGCGCCGCCTGCACAAGGCTTTTCTGCGTTACCACGATCCGAACAACTGGCCGATGTTGCGCGAGGCGCTGCGTCGCATGGGCCGCGCGAACCTGATCGGCAGCGGCCCGAACCATCTGGTGCCGGCCTATCAGCCGCGCGGCACGGGGCAGCAGGGCGGCGAGGGGATGCGAAAGCCGCAGCCGTTTCGCACGCAACATGTCCGCAAACGCAGACAGGGGGATAAGCTGAAATAAGCCGGACTATGCTCTGTTTGGGTGGCGGGGGCGTCGTTGCTGACGCATTATCTGCCCCAGCCGGAATCAGGCGTTTTCGGCCGTTACAGCGAGGTTGATTTGGTTTCGCAGAATAGTTGGCGGTTTGGGGGCAAGGCGTGGCAACGCCTGGCGTTGTGGGCGGTGGCGCCTGTGCTGATGATGCTGGGTGCGCCGGCGACGTGGGCGGCTGCACAGCCGGCTGCGGCTGCGGCGACCAATGCGCCGGCGAGGCCCACGCGGCCCTTCAACTTTGAAGACGTGGTGGAGTTGGCGCGCCAGTTGGCCGCCGAGCCTCCGCGTCCGCGCGGTGCGGTGACGCCGGGGCTGGAGCAGCTCACCTACGATCAATACCGCGACATTCGCTTTCGCATCGACGAAGCGCTGTGGACGAAAGACCGCGTGCCATTTCGCATCGACCTGCTGCCGGCCGGCTTCGTGTACACCGCGCCGGTGTCCGTCTCGATAGTCGAGGATGGCGTCGTGCGCACGCAGTTGTCGAACCCGGCGATGTTCGATCTGGGTC
>JAITMN010000176.1 GCA_031277355.1 Nevskiaceae bacterium
ATGGCCGCGTTCTTGATGTACTGACCCTTGGCGTCGCCCACCAGATGCCAGTGCACCGGATAGCGGGCAAGCGTCAGGTTCTGGCCCATGCGATTGAGCTCGATGCCCGAGATGTACATGCGGCTCGAAGGCATCGCCATGATGTGCCCGCCCACGAACGTCTGCGCGGCATCCTCCGAAGCCTGAATCTTGATGTTGCGCGTGAGCAATCCCACTTCACCGCGCTCATCCACGTCGAAGGTGATCTTGCCGAAGTGCATGTATTCCAGCGGCCTGTCGAGCGTGAGCTTGTTGCCGTCCACTGCACTGATCGTGCGACGCTCGGCCAGCCGAGGATCGTAGTCGGTGGAGGCGAGCACGATTTCATCGCCCACTCGCCAGCCCGCAGCATTCAGCACCTGAATCGACGTGGCGCCTGCCTTGGCCGTATCAGCCAGCTTGCTCCAGGTGTTGGTCGTGTTGCCATGCAGATTCAGCGTGCCACCGGAAATCATGATGCCGCGATCACCCATGCCGGCCATCATGTCTTCACCCGGAACATTGTCGGTGAAGGTAATCGTCGCCTTGCGCGTGTGAGGGCTGGCTTCACTGCCAATCGCCAACTCACCGTGCAGCATGATCCACTCGGTGGTCAGCTCCAGATCGGCATCGTTCGAGAACGTGAGTTTGCCGTCGATGGACAAACCGGCCAACGCCGGCGGGCTCACATCGAGCAGCACTTGTTTGTCCCGACCGATGGTGACTTTGTCGCCTGCCACCGGCACCTTGCGGTTGGGCCAGGTGTTGGGATCAGACCAGCGCGCTTCCTGTGCCTGCGCAGCGACCGAAGCGCCTGCGACCAGCAATGCAGGAAGAACCAAACGATACATTGTTTTCACAGTATCAAGCCCTCATGTATATCGCAGAATTCAAACTTACCGGCTGACTTCAAGTCTGGCGACGCCACTGGGACCACTGGTAGCGCTGGCGCCCAGGAAGTCCCCGTTGGAGACGAGCTTGACCCACAGCGAACCATTGCCCTTGTAGTACGAAGTGGCGTCGGCCTTGCGCAGCGCATCGAGGCTGCTCTGCGCCTGGCCCGAAGCTGCCGCAGTGAATCCGGGCAACTCGAACATCACCCACGAACCCTTGTCCAGTTCCTTCACCGTGAGGATCACGGAGGGCCTTTGGGTGGCAACTTTGATTTCCGTACCGGCCCGCACGTTGGTTTCCTCGGTGATGGTCAGTTGCTTACCATTGCGGCTGACAACCACCGGCGGTTGAGCCGGTGCATTGGCATCGGCGGCAACTCGGGCTCCCCCAACAGGAGGAGCAGCGCCGCCGGGACCACGGCGCAGGAAGGAGGGAAACTCGCCATCGCCGCTGCCAACCGTCATGCGACCGTAGTCGCCCTTGCACACGGCGGCATTCCACGTGGGCTTGATCTGGCAGGTTTCGTCGATCGCCACCGCGTTGACGGCGTCGGTGTTCAGAACGGTGGAATTGGCGACGCCGGTGACCGAGCCGTCCTTGTCGTGGAATACCGAAGTCCGGTAGCTGCCGCTGCCGGCGTCATCGTTGCTCCACTTGTGCTCAACCGGCGGGAAATACACCGGCTTGGCATTGGTGAATTTCGCACGCTCTATCGTGTTGTTGGTGCTCATCCCGAAGCTGGTGAACATCAGATAAGAGATCGCGCCGGTCTTGCGGGTGGCGTTGTCCTGATAGTTCACGAAGGTGTTGTTGTCGAGTTCATGATGGTAGTCGTAGAACTCGTAGCCCCGAATCGGGAAATCCGGCATTTCCGGATACGGCAGACTGCGGCCATAAGCCTTTTCCGTTGCCGTGGCGGGATTGCCGATGTTGTCGCTTTCGCCCACGAACAGCGAATCGACCACGCGCGAGGTAAAGGCCGAGTGCGCGAAGTTGGACGTTGCATGCGTGTAGCCCATCGCGTTGTCGGCCATCTTCAGGCCCTTGAACACATGCATTTCACCGCGAGCCCACAGACCGCCATTGCGATTCTTGTAGCTGGTGAGGTCTTCAAACACCGACGCCACCTGGGGGCTGTTCTCGTCGGCCGGATTGGAAACGGAAAGATGCCCGCCGGTGCGGAACGTGCCATTGGCCTGAGGGCCACGGTCCATCATGAAACCATCACAGTTCGAATGGGCCGTGTTGCCCTTGAACTCGCGCACCTTGATTCGGCGCGGCCAGGTGTCTTTGCTGATCTGCGTGCCTTCAAACTGCCCCATCGGATGCTGCGGAAAGGCAAGCCAGAATCCAATCGCATCGGACCCTGCGGCCACATTGCCCACATAGATGTTGTCCGGATTGGTGACCCAGAACGTCGACACGGTGTTGTCTGAAGGAATCAGCACATCCTTCGACTCCTGCCCGGCGGTCTTGAAGTTCTTGCCGTCTTTCTGAGATCCGAACGCGGCAAGGTTCGTGGGATCACAGGGCTTGGAGGTATGGCACTTGGTCTGGATGCCCAGATTGCGCACAAACTCGTTGTCGTGCTCGATGCCGTCTTCCATGAAGAAACAGTGACCCACGGTGTTGTAGGTCACGTTGTTCTCCACGCGCAGGAAGTTCGTGCCATGCACGGTTACGCAGCGGTTGTAGGTGTCGTGAATCGCCGCGTTCCTGATGTACTGGCCCTTGGCGTCGCCCACCAGATGCCAGTG